>CAZJYH010000336.1:0-2199 GCA_964549365.1 uncultured Alphaproteobacteria bacterium | reverse complement strand
AACCCGGCCCCCCCCCGCGCCGCCCAACGCAGCCATCGCTGCCGCCCATTGCCACGGGGTTGTCCGTGATGCCCCGCCCAGCGTGACGATCGCCGAGACGATCAGGCCAAGCGCGCCGATGTTCACGCCGTCGAGGAACGCCCCCGCGAGCAGGCTCGAACGCATGCGCGCGATCCATCGATGGGTCAGGAGCACGAAGATGAACGAGGGGAGAAAGATCCCAATGGTGGCCGCGATGCCGCCGGAAACGCCGCCGACGAGATAGCCGATGAAGGTGGCCGTTGTGAACAGCGGCCCCGGCGTGATCTGGCCGACGGCCACGGCATCGATGAGCTGCTGATTGGTGATCCACCCCAGCGAGCCCGGGCCCACCAGATCGCGCCGCAGAAACTCCACCAGCACGTACCCGCTCCCGTAGAGCACGCTCCCGAGAAACAGGAAGTAGAGGAAGATGCCGCCGATGGTGGGGGCCAGCGTGCCACCCAGCAGTCCAACCCCGATCTGCCATCCCCTGCGCGTGCGTTCGACGCGATCGGCCTTCGGCGCCGACTTCGCGCTTCCCGAACGACCGCCGCGAAACAGACCGAGCGCCGACAGCAGCAGGCCACATCCCAACAGCAGGGCCAGTTCGTGCACGCCGAAGAACGAACCGGCAACGACGACCGGGGTGAGCATCAACATCGCTACTCGCCGACGCATGCCGCGAGCCAGCTCCCAGGCCGCGTGAAGGATCAGGGCCAGCACCACCGGTGCAACGCCGGCCAGCAACGCGCGCGCATCCGGCAGGGCACCGAAGCGCTCGTACAGCCAGGCGGCGGCCAGAACGATGAGAGCCGCGGGGGTGATGAAGGCGATGCCGGCAACCACGGTGCCGGGCCGCCCGCCCAGCTCGGCGCCGATGCTGATCGCAAGCTCCGTGGAGTTGGGGCCTGGAAGCAGGTTCACCGCGCCGAGCATGTCCACGAATCGCTCGGAAGATATCCACCCCCGACGATCGACGAACTCCCGGCGCATCATCGCGATGTGCGCCGCCGGACCGCCGAATCCGGTGATGCCGAGACGCAGGAAGATGCCGGCGATATCGCGAAGACCGATCAACGACGCCCCACCCGGTGCCATGCCGCACTCCCCACGGACTACATCCCGATCGCTTTCAATGCCTCGGGCTCGGCCTTGCCGAGCGCCAGATCCTTCGAGAGCGTCTGCATCTGCGCCTGCGTCCCCCCCTTGCGCGCGAACGCAAGCAGCCCCGCGTCGGACAGACCGTACCCCTTCAACTGCCCGTACTCGCTGCCGGACAACATCTCCTTCTTCTCCACGAAGCGAAGCTTCGCCATCTCGACGATCGTGACATCCTCCACCTTGGCATCCTTCAACGCACGGATGTCGTCGGCCCAGCGCGGGATGGCGCCCATCTCCACCAGTTGAATCAACACCGTCGAGCCGATCCCCTGCTGCTTGAAGATCTGCAGCGCCATGCCGAGGTCGAACTTCAGATCGCGCTGGTGCACCACCTGCACCATCTTCAGGATCGACGCGTCGTCCAGCCCGCCGTGCTTCGCCTCGGCCACCGAGGCCATCTCGTCGGGCGTCAGGTTCATACGACTCAACTCCGCGGCGGCCTCGGCAGAGAACCCGGTGGACGCGGCCTTCTTCTCCACCTCGGCATCCTTCCCTCCGCAGCCGACCAGCACCACCGTCGTGATCGTCATAACCGCCAATGCGCGAACGATATTCTTCATGTGTTCCTTCATTGCGTTGTTCAACATGGCGTAGGTACGCACCCCGGGCATCAGGCTACCCATCGCAGCGACATCTCACTCGTCGGCCTCTCCGGGCGCGGCCATCACCGGCTCGTCGTCGGCACCGGCTCCGGATCCCCGCTCAGCCTCCTCTTCATCGTCTCCTTCGTCGGCCGGCTCGTCGTCGCCAGGCTCGGTACCATCATCATCTTCTTCGTCCTCTTCGTCGATCTCCTCAACGTCGTCCCCATCCTCGGACCCATCGTCGTCACGCTCCTCATCATCGTCATCCTCGATCTCGTCATCGTCATCCTCGCCGTCCAACTCATCATCATCCGCCTCTTCTTCGTCGTCGACCTCCGCCTCATCGTCACGAATCTCTTCGTCGATCTCCTCGGCCTCATCGTCGGGCTCGTCGCCGTCGACCTGCACACCATCCCCGGCATCCTCCACGGCG
>CAZJYH010000335.1:0-5733 GCA_964549365.1 uncultured Alphaproteobacteria bacterium | reverse complement strand
AGCTGGAGCATGTAGTCCGGCACCGACAGATCGTGAATCCAGAGCAGGAAGTTCGTCTGGCGCAGATCGATCGCCGCGCTCAGCGTGTTCCAAAGCGCGTAGAGGATCGGCAACTGGAGCACCATCGGCAGGCAGCCGCCCATGGGATTGATGCCGTACTCCCGGTACAGGCGCATCATCTCCATCTGCTGGCGCTGCTGGTCGTCGGCATGCTTCGCGCGCAGCTCGGTCACCTTCGGCTGCAGCAGCTGCATCTTGCGCGATGAGCGGATCTGCGGGATCGAGAGCGGCCACAGCACAAGGCGAATGATCAGCGAGAATACGATGATGACGATGCCGTAGTTGCCGATCAGACTGTGCAACAGGCGGAAGAGCGGCAGCAGCACGAATTCGCTGATCGGGCGCGTCAACGGGTTGCCGAGATCGAGCAGACTTGCGATGCCGATGTCGTGCACGAGGTCGTACTCCATCGGGCCGGCGAAGAGCGTGAACGGTTGCGCAAACGTGCCGCCGCCCGCCGGCGCCGTCACCGACATATCGTACACCTCGACATGTCCGCTCGAGTCGGCCGGAATGGTGGTGCCGCGAAGCAGCCCAACCGCGCCCGTGATCGGCTTCGGCGCCACCAGCGCCGCGCCGAAGTACTTCACGTGCGAGCCGATCCACTGGAAGTTGCCGGTCGATTTCTCCTCGACATACGTCCCCACCTCGGTGGCGTCGAGCGAGGTGTGATCGTCGTTGGCCGCAAGCATGGCACGGGCCTTCTGCGACTCCTCCACCGAATTGTGCTCCTGATACTTCACGCCGTTGCGCCAGGAGACCTCGTACGTGCCGTTGGCTGCAAGGCGTGACGCCATATTCTTCATGCCGACCTCGAACCCGACGGCATAGGTGCTTCCACGGAAGACGAAGCGCTTGGAGATCGACGCGGCCGGGCCGGCTGCCGAATCGCCGGGGAACGCGAGCACCGCGTCCACCACCACCGAATCGTTCGCCCCGAGCGTGATCTTATCCGGTGCGTTCACCGAAAAAGCGAGACCCTCGGTGGAAACCTTCCGTCCGTCGCGGTCGATGAAGGCCAGGCCGAGCACGCCGGGGAAATTCGCCGAGTCGCAGATCAACTGCCAGGTCTTGTAGCGCTTCAACTCCATGCGGGCCAACATGCCGCCGCGCGTGTTGATGATCGCCGTGTACAGCGGCGTCTCCACCGTCACGTAGTGATTGGCGGAGGTGGCCATGCTCTGATACGAAGCGGGCACCTGAAGCGTCGGGCTTGTTGTCGGAGCCGTGGGAGCCGGTGCGGGGGCGTTGGGTGCGGGAGCGTTCGTCTGCGTCACCGCAGGCGGCGCCTTGGGTGGCTCCGGCTTCGGCGCAAGGAAGACGGTCCAGACGACGATAAGCACGGCGACCATCGCGAACGCCAGAAGTGTGCGCTTGTCCATCATAAGAAATCGAGTCTCGGGCATAGTGGCCCCACGGCTCGGTCGGTCGAGGCGCGGGGCGGAACATCGCCGCATACGGATCTCACCGCTGATGTTGCGGCGCTCCGAACGGCGGATTGATAGTGAACGACAGCGTTGCTCAACGCCACGCGCGGGCGAAGGCGCCGGTGCGTGGGAGGCACGAGGTTGCCGGGGACGGTGGGCGGCAACGGATCAGGATGACGAAGATCCAGGGAAGATCAGGGCACCGGGTCGTGACCGCCGGGATGAAACGGATGGCACTTCGAGATGCGGACGATCCCCAGGCCGATCCCTTTCAGCACACCATGGCGAATGATCGCCTGCCGGGTGTACTCCGAACACGTGGGATGAAAGCGACAGGATGGAGGGGTGAGCGGCGAGATATACTTCTGATAGAAGCGGATCGTGCCCACCATGGCCCGGCGGATCGGGGGGAGCACGGGCTCGTGCATGGTATCGTCAGTGTGCTGTTCCATCGAAACGCTTGCGAAGACGTTTCGAAAGCGCATCGAGTGCCGCGCCCATCTGCGCGGCGATGCTTTCGAACGATGGGCGCAGCGCCTCTGCGCGCGTGCCCCCCCACATGATGACGAGCTCCAGGCCGATCCCTTCCGGCAGTGCGCCGCCGAAGGATTCCCGTTGCAGCCGATATGCTTCCCGCATCAGCCGCCGCAGGCGGTTTCGCTTGACGGCGCCACCGGTACCCCGCCGCACAACGAACCCGGCGCGGACCGTGCCGTCGCCGGGTTGCTGTACGTAATACTTGACGGTCAACTCTCCCCGACGCAGCCCCTCGCCTTCTCGGAACATGCGTCCGAACGCATCGCGTCCGCGAAGACGTGCTTCCCGCGGCAGCCTCGATCGAGTGGATTGCGGCATGGCGCTTTCGGAATGCACGGTAAGGGAGAATCCCGGCCCGCTCACAACGGCTTCGCATCACATCCGGTGCGCCTGTGTCGGCGTGACACTGCGTTCGGGAAGGAGCGGGGCGCGAAGCGATCGGCGCGGGCCGTCGTGTACGATTAACGCGAGTGACGCGGCTCGTCGCTCACGGTGAGACGGTGACGTCCCTTCGCGCGGCGGCGCGCGAGAACCTTGCGCCCGTTCTTCGTGGACATGCGCTCGCGGAAGCCGTGCGCGTTACGGCGCTTACGACGACTGGGCTGAAATGTACGCTTCATGACAATGACTGATATTGAGGTTCAGGATCCAACCAAGAAGCGCAAAGATACGAACCGGTCCGGGATTCGCCATCACAAAGCCGTTTCATCTTGCTACCGTCGTAAAAATCTTCCGTGAAACTGTGGAACTGTTGCGCCTGGATTTGCCGACGTCGTAACTTCGTCCACATACTTCCGCACAACCCTCTAACCGGTAGGGCGGCCAAGAACTCTCCCCGCCGTTCAGCCTGGATGTAGAGCTTTTCCCAACGAATCTGGCATTCAGACGGCCCGCGTCCGCGAAAGCGGTACTTGGTGGGCGGGCCCTTCGTATGCTCTTCTCGTTCCGAAAGTCCGCCGGAACACCCCGACGTCGGCATCATGCGCGGAAGGGACTCGAGTAACGTTCAACGTTCACGAGACAGTGTTGCAGGAATGATAGCGACTTACCCAAAAATTGATGGTAGAACCCAGCCGCTGGACGCTCAGGACACAGAGCGTTCAACGAGTGGCGTTCCCTCAGCGCAGACCGTCTGGGCCGAGTGCATGGAGCTGGTGCAGACCAGCATCACGCAGCAGGCCTTCAAGACATGGTTCGAGCCTACCAAGGCGATCCGCCTGGATGGTGCCACGCTCACCGTTCAGGTGCCGAGCCGTTTCTTCTATGAATGGATCGAGGAGCACTACTACTCGCTGGTACGCAAGAGCATCGTACAGGTGATCGGCGACAGCGCGCAGCTGATCTACCATGCGGCCGGAGAGGACGTCGCCGAGACCGCGTTCGACCGCGCCGTCACGCTGCCGGTACGCCCGGCCGCGGTGGAACATCCGTCGGATGCTCCGCAACGCCGCCAGGGGCCGGTCTTCTCGCCGCTCGCCTCCACGATGTTCCAGCAGCCGGTCAGGCCCGCTCAACATCCCGGCGTGCAGAACAATGGTGGCGCCCCGCCGATGCAGAGCTTCCTGAACGCGCGCTTCACGTTCGACAACTTCATCACCGGCGACTGCAATCAGCTTGCCTACGCGGCGGCCAAGGCGATCGCCGACAACCCCGGCGGCACCCGGTTCAATCCGTTGGTGGTGTACGGCGGCGTGGGGCTCGGCAAGACGCATCTCGCGCAGGCCATCGGCCACGAAATCCTCAGGAACCGGCCGAACTGCTCGGTGGTCTACACCAGCAGCGAGCGCTTCACCTACGAGTTCGTCAACGCCATCCAGCACAACAAGTCGCAGGAGTTCACCAACTACTATCGTTCGGTGGACGTGTTGATCGTCGACGACATCCAGTTCTTCGCAGACAAGGAGAAGACGCAGGACAACTTCTTCCACACGTTCAACGCGCTGCACCAGTCCGGCAAGCAGATCATCCTGACCAGCGACGTCCCCCCGAAGCAGTTGCGCGGGGTGGACGATCGATTGATCAGCCGATTCCAGTGGGGCCTGACCACCGACATGCAGCCCCCCGATCTCGAGACGCGCATCGCGATCCTCCAGAAGATGTCGAGCGACGAGGGCTATCAGCTCCCGGGCGACGTCATCGACTACATCGCGCGCAACGTCACGACGTCGGTGCGCGAGTTGGAGGGATGCCTTATCACGCTGCTGGCGGAGTGCTCGCTGCGGAATCTTTCGCTCACGCTCGACCTCACCCGCGAGGTGATCAGCGGTATCGCCTCGGTTCCCGATCCGGTGCTGAACGTCGAACAGATCCAGGCCGCCGTCTGCACGCAGCTCGGCATCCCGCATTCGCTGCTGGTGGGGAAGACACGCAAGCAGGAGATCGTCTTCGCGCGGCAGGTGGCGATGTTCCTCATCCGCGAGCTGACCGGCGTCTCGCTGAAGACCATCGGCAATCACTTCGGCGGACGCGATCATACCACCGTGATGCATGCCATCAGCACCATCGAGACCCAGCGCACGCGCGACGACCACACCCGGCGGACGCTCGGAGCTGTTCGCCGCGAACTGAACGTGCCGGACCGTTGACGTTGCGCCTGTCGTGACCTCCGTAGGAGGCCGATGATACCATGCCGACGCGAAGCAGCATGGTTGCCGCGGAGTTGACTCCGCGGCCCGTTGCTTCAGCCGCGGCGGCCCGAGTCAATTCGGGCCGAACGATGATCCGCCGAACAACGATCAGACCTCCACCATCCCACTACTTCACATACACGATCATCCGTTGATCGACGACGCGGTCGTTGAACGAGAGCACGCATCTGTAGATGCCCGAGGCGAGGCCCATCGGTTCGAAGCGGACGCCGTGCTCGCCGGGCTCGAATTCGCCGTCGACCACCGGAGCGCGCTCCCCCCCGTCGAGACCGTAGAGCACGATCCGCACCGATCCGGCGCGCGTCAGCGTGAAGGGAATGTTCGTCTCGGTTGTGAACGGGTTCGGGGTGTTCACGCCGAGATGGGCAATCGCCGTCTCGACGGGGACGCCCGGGGCATGCTCGATGCCGGCCGGCTTGCGTGTTTCGCATCCGATCACCTTGAAGATGTTGCCGCTGTAGTCGCTGATCCACAGGCTGGAGTCGCGTGGATCGAACTCGATGCCGCGCGCGTTCATCACGCCGGAGGTGATCTGCGAGGCAAGCGGGAAGGAGCAGACGAGACCCTGGTCGTCGACCGACATCCGTTCCGCCTCGGCGTGCTGCAGTCCGTCGCCGGCGAAGTCTGTGACGACCTGGTACACGGAGTTGGGGTCCGGACCGTTGGCCGCCGAACGCGGCCCCCATTGTACGCGACGTTTGCGAGGCACCGTGGAGATGATCGTCGCCGGGTTGGCCGCGTCGAGCGTGTAGATATTCTGCATCCCGCTCCGATCGCTCGCGATCAAGCGTGCCCCGGACGGGGTGCGCACAAACACGAGGCCGGTCGGATACGCGCACGGCGACTCCCAACGGCGCAGCTCGTTCCCGTTCGTGTCGATCTCCAGCAGGATGCCGCCGGGGCTCGCGTCGCTGCCGTTCAGCCGATGCAGGAATAGGTGGTGCGTGGTCGGGTCGATCGCCATGTCGGTGAACAGGCTGTCGCCGCATGTGGAATCCAGTCGAACCGTGCCGACAAGCGCCAGCGTGTTCGGATCGAGCTTCAGCAGTTTGTTGCTGCGG
>CAZJYH010000334.1:1081-5735 GCA_964549365.1 uncultured Alphaproteobacteria bacterium | reverse complement strand
GCGGCGGGGGGGGGGGGGGGGCGCACCGCGCAACTCGAAGCGGAAGTCCGTGGGCGGGAACCTATCACGATCGTGCTGCACTAAGAACCAGGAGCGGTGAACGAAGGGAAGAGATGAAGCGGCACTTCTCCGATGTTCCTTGACGATCGATGAGCGCACCGACACGCGGGCCGTGATCGAGGCCGGCCATCCGCCGCGAGCCCGCCGGCGATCGATCGCGTCGAACCGCGGGGACATCGGGCCGAGACGCTCCCACGATTCCCGGGGCGGATGTTGCCGAAGGGTAATTTGCCGTCCCCGGTGTAACAAAACCCGCAGTGGTGAGTTAGTTGTGGAAAGCGATTCAATGGATCGCACGGTGACGAAAGTCACACATGGACGACCGAGGATGTCATGGATGCAAGATGGGTGTGATGACAGCGGATGTGAGCGGGATTTCAGTGAACCGTTGGTAAAGTCAATAGGAGGATGCTATGAACAGGTCATTTGTCACGTGGATAGTTTCCGCCGTTCTTGCGTGGCTCTGCATCGCAATCTGGACGTACTGAGCCAACGGTTGAACGAACGGTATGGAGTGACCGAGCAACGACGATGATGTGAAGTGATGAACAGGAACGCACGTGGGGCCCCCTTGATTTCCTGTGATGCCGATGAGAATAGGACACGTATGAAAGAGTCGCACGGAGAGTGAGCGGATTGGTGACACGGCGCATTCGCCCGGTGTCATCGACAAGGGATAATGATGATATGGGAAATGATGGGCCGCAACCCATGAGCACATTGATTTCCGGTGATACACGAGAGCGAACGTTGCGGACACTTGGTATATGAGGAGAAGGAGAGGCGATCACAACAAGCCGTGATCGAAATTCGAAGCGCGTATCGCGCCGCCATCACGCAAAAAGGATGTGTGCATCGCCCCGATTCGTCGGGGCGTTTTTTTTGCATCTCCATATCCGACATTCCGCGAAGTGCGATCTGTGCGCATGGCCGCCCCTCGTAGTCGTCCTGATGAGCGCGACGACGAACGATCCGTGCGGGCATGATGGAGCGATTATTCGCTGCGTTCAAATCGGCAACCGCCGGTCCGTTCCCGTTTACTTCCCGGCGGGCTCGATGCCGCGGGCCAATAGCTGCCATTTTCCCGGCGCCGTCTTCCACCGCTTCACATCGGCAACGTGGTGTGAGCCGCCCGCCGGCCATGCCTGCCGCCCGCCCGCAATGAACGTTCTCCCTGCCGTTCCCGTGCAAACGGGAGCCGGAAGCCTTGGCATGATTCCCGACGGCGCCGCGATCGTATCGGGCGCCCGACGCGGGTGAGGTCCTCCGAATTCATGCCGGGCATCCTCCCGGAATAGTCCGGCACGGCGTCGGCCGGGCCGCGCGTTCGGCCGATGTCGTGCCCATCGATTCGTGCACGCGCCGCCGGACCCGGCCGCATCAATCGCGCAATTGTGTATACTTGGGGCGTCTCACGCGGCGTGCACGCCCTTCCGGCATCGCAACGGCAGGTTCGTTCCGTGCCCGCTCCGCATGTCTCCCACGTATCGAACCAGCAATGCCGATGCACGCCCTCCGTATCTGCTTTATCGCCTCCGAGGTTGCACCCTTCGCCAAGACCGGCGGGCTTGCCGACGTTGCCGGTGCGCTGCCGAAGTACGTGGCCCGCGAGGGCTTCGACGTGCGCGTCTTCATGCCGCTCTACTCCACCATCGACACCACCCAGCATCGCTTCCATGTCGTGGACTTCCTCCGCGATGT
The DNA here is from genome assembly GCA_964549365.1 of uncultured Alphaproteobacteria bacterium. Lineage (GTDB taxonomy): Bacteria > Bacteroidota > Ignavibacteria > OLB7 > OLB7 > JAFDZV01. The sequence continues at coordinate 3,974 of CAZJYH010000334.1, read as the reverse complement.
GCCGTTGGAGATCGGCGGTGAGGTGCTGCATTTCACCGTGCTTACGACGAGGATGCCGGACTCCGAGGTCGACATCTATTTCATCGACGTGCCACGATTGTACCATCGCGGCACTGTCTACACGAGCGACGCGGACGAATATCTACGCTTCACCGTTCTGTCGAGAGCGGTCATCGAATCGTGCCAGCGCATGGGCTGGGGGCCCGACGTCTTCCACTGCAACGACTGGCAGACCGCGCTTGTGCCGCTGTATCTGCGGACCGTGTATGAATGGGACGGGTTGTTCGCACGCAGCCGCACCGTGCTTACCATCCACAACATTGCCTATCAGGGCGTGTTCTCCTCGAACATCCTGCGGGCGATCGGGCTGGCCGAATACGAGCGGATGTTCAGCATGGAGGACCTGCGCGCCGGCGTCGTCAACTTCATGAAGACCGGGCTTTTCTACGCGGACCTGCTCACCACCGTGAGCGCGACCTATGCGCGCGAGATTCAGACGCCCGAGTTCGGCGCCGGCCTGGAGGGTTTTCTGCGTCGGCGTGCCGACGCGCTCGTCGGGATCGTCAACGGCGTCGATTACAACGAATGGAGCCCGGAGCTCGACAGCCTGATACCGTATAACTACTCGGCCGACGATCTGATGGGAAAGGAGGCCGACAAGGAATATGTGATGGAAAGGATGGAGCTCGATTACGATTCCAACGCCCCGTTGCTCGGCATCGTCTCCCGGCTGACCGGACAGAAGGGTTTCGATCTCTTCTTCGATATTCTTCCGCCGTTTCTCTGGCGCACCAACGCGCGTCTTGCGGTGCTCGGCAGCGGCGAACCGAAGTACGAGACGTTCTTCACCCGCATGCAGGGGCTCTTCCCGGGACGGGTCTCCTTCTATCGAGGCTTTCAGAACCAGCTGGCCCACCTTATCGAGGCCGGCAGCGACATCTTTCTGATGCCGTCACGCTTCGAGCCCTGCGGTCTGAACCAGATTTACAGCCTCCGCTACGGCACGGTCCCGGTGGTGCGGCGCACCGGGGGGCTGGCCGATACCGTGCAGCAGTTCGATCCGGACAGCGGGGAAGGGACCGGGTTCGTCTTCGAGCATTTCACGGCGGAAGGGCTGGCATGGGGGATGGACGCGGCGGTGTCGGCGTGGCACAACAAGCCGGCCTGGAACCGGCTGATGCAGAACTGTATGGCGCGGAACTATTCGTGGGATGCACAGGTGCTGCACTACCTGCCGCTGTATCGCGCGCTGTCCGGCGCATGACGCGAACGTTTCAGATGTCCTCGTCCGCAATCCACCTCGTCATCGCAGGGGCTGTGTAGTTTTCCATCCGATCGATCAATCGTATCGGATCGGATTCCACCTGCACGAAGCCCAGGTGTTCGCCGCGCGCGAATTTCTGATCGACGAACGTATCGAACAGGGCGACAAGGCCGTCGTAGTACCCGTCCACGTTGAGCAGCCCACAGGGTTTGTGGTGAAGGCCGAGCTGCGCCCACGTCAGCACCTCGAAGAACTCCTCCATCGTTCCGAAACCGCCGGGGAGTGTGATGAACGCATCGCTCAACGACGCCATCATCGCCTTGCGAGTGTGCATCGTGTCGACGATGTGAAGCTCGGTCAGTCCGCTGTGCCCCACCTCCTTCGCGAACAGCGCCTCCGGTATCACGCCGATCGCCTCGCCGCCTGCCTCGAGTAGGCAATCGGCCAATACTCCCATCAACCCGACCTTGCCGCCGCCGTACACGAGGGCGATCCCACGTTGCGCCAGCTCACCGGCCAGAGCCTCGGCCGCTTCGCGGTAGGCGGGGTTCGCGCCCGTATTCGAACCACAGAACACACAGATCCGCTTCATCGATGATATCCGCTGATGTGAGCGCTCGGGGCCGGTGGGCGGGCCGAGCGAGGAACTAATGCGCGATCAACACCTTGCCGCTGCGCAGTCTCCCCCCAACGCGCAGCTCGTACAGATATGCGCCGGCCGGGAGCGCGCTTGTGCCGATCCGGAAGCGATGTGGCCCGGGGGCCGCCACGTGATCGTTCACCGTCTGTGCCACCTGGTTGCCGAGCCCGTCCACCAGCCGCAGCCGAACGGCCGCGTCCGTCGTCAACATGAGGCTGAAGGTGATCGCGTCGTTCGCCGGCTGCGGCGCAATGGAGATTGCAGGCATATCCGGCGCGGGCTCGCGAACCGACGCGGCGGCGAGATGGATGTCCAGAAACACCGGCAGGTGGTCCGACGCATAATGGATCGCGTTCGCGACGCTGTCGGGCACAACCAGATTCGGCAGATGGTTGATGCTGTCGTTGTAGTGGAGCCCGTCATTCCCGTACGCAGTGTACGTATCGGGCACCACCGCAGCGGCCAGCGCCGCCGACACCAGAATGATGTCGAAGCGATCGTCCATGCCTCCCGGTGTGCCTCCCTCGAACTGACGCACGCGAGGCGACTGCGTATGGATGCGCGCGAAGGACGTGTTCCCGCTCCAGGCGCCCGGCGCGTTCAACGGGTCGAAACCGCGCGGTGCGCCGCCGGACTGCGGCCCTACGAGCAACTGATAGGCGGGCTCGGCGCTGGAGTAGGTGTTGTAGTCCCCCGCAACGATGTACCGCGAACCGGGTGTCAACGCATCGATCCGCGCGGCCAGCAGTTGCACTTCCACCGCTCGCGCCGCCTCATTCTCCCGGCTTGCCTTGAGGTGCAGCGAGAAGATGCGCAGCGTGTCGACGCCACCCCGCGGGATGAAGCGATACTCGGCGATCGACCGCAGCGCCGTCGGGATATATGAGGCGCCCGCGTACGTCACCCTCGTCGAATCGTAGAAGAACGCATTGTCCGTGTCCGGCCCATCGTTGAACGGAGCCGCGGCATACGCCCCGGGGCGGACCCGA
>CAZJYH010000334.1:0-1071 GCA_964549365.1 uncultured Alphaproteobacteria bacterium | reverse complement strand
CAGCACATCGGCAAGAAACCGCTCCACGCCGGCGTCGCTCTGCACTTCCTGGCAAACCATCACATCCGGCTGCATCGTTTGCATGACGATACGAAACCACGGCGCGCGCTCGGCGGCGGTTGTCCCGGGATAGTTGAGGAGGTTGTACGTAGCGATGCGGAGGGAACCCGCCTCCTGCGCCGCGGCCTGCACCGAGCAGCACGCGATCGCAGCGATCAAGGCGAAACGCTTCATGATGGAGAGAGATGGGGATGGCGAATGCGACCCATATGCCGCCGTCGTCCGGCCACGCTCGACCATCACGCGACCACGGCGGCATCCGTCGGGAGAGGCGACCACCTCTCGACGTTCCGTTGTCGGCGGTTCGCCATGTCTGCCGCGCCGACAACCGCGGCAAAGTTACGCATTCGCCGGCGGACCGACGGGACCACCGATGTTCCCGAAACAGTACGATCAACTCGCGATCAACCTGCCGACTGCCATCGGCGCGTCGAAGGCGCCGTCACCTTGCAGCTCGAACCATCGGCTCCGCTTACACCAGCACCGCCTCGCCGCGTGCTACGGGACTGAACGTGACCGCGGGGTTCTTCTCCTGCGCGGCGTTGATGTGCCATTCGCTCTGGAACAGCATCACCGATCGCTCGTCCGCGTCGCGTACAACCTGGGTGCCGCTGTAGAGCACGAGATTGTCGATGTCCTCCTGTGCGCCGGAAAGCCAGCGCGCGGCCACATAGGGGAGTGGTGAGAGGATCACGTCAACATTGTACTCCGACTCCAGCCGCGACTGCACCACCTCGAACTGCAGCTGTCCCACGGCCGCGAGGATCGGATCGGTGCTGTTCGGCGACCACATCACCTGGATCGCGCCCTCCTCGCGCAGCTGATCGAGTCCCTTCTGCAGCGACTTCCGCTTTGCCGGCGAGGGTGTGCGCACCGAGGCAAAACGCTCGGGCGAGAAGTGTGGGATCGGCTCGAACTGCACCTTCCTGCCGTTGGTCACCGTGTCGCCGATCGCGAACACACCGGGATTCATCAGGCCGATGATGTCGCCCGGATATGCCTCCTCCACCG
>CAZJYH010000333.1:0-5746 GCA_964549365.1 uncultured Alphaproteobacteria bacterium | reverse complement strand
CGGCCTCGAAGCGTCCGGATGCGATCACAGCGACGGCGCGCCCGGCGTTGTCGTACAGGTCCAGCGAGATCGTCGCCGCGCGCGCGAGCACGAGCGTGACATGCGACGGCGCGGCAAGCGGATTCGGGCTCACGCGCATCTCGATCGCCGCGTTCGCCGCCGCCGCAACGTCCGCCGGAACGGCATCACACGCGACGACCTTGTAGATGGCGCCGTCGAGATTGGTCACCCAGAGATTCCCGTCGGAGGGATCGCGCTCCACGCCCCGCGCGAACAGCTTCCCCCACGGCTGGTATCCCCCCGCCTGCGTCGAGTCCGGCGTGTAGGCGAGCGAGAACCCGCAGAGCGCCGTCGAGTCGCCGAGGGTGTACGCGCCGATGCCGGACCCGCGCGGGCCGCTGTTGAAGTCGAAGTCGTCCATCACCCGCCAGAACGTGCGCCCATCGGCGGCAGCGGCCATGCCGGCGGGCCCGAGATCGCGGGTGGAGCCGGGCACGATCGTCCGCTTCACGGTCCCGTCGTTCGGATCGATCAGGTACAATTCCTGCCCGCCGAACAGGTCGGACGCCAGCAGCACACCCCCTTCGGCATTGGGGAGCCACGCGAGGCCCGTCGGGTAATAACACGGCGAGATCCAGCGATGCAGCACCGTCCCATCCTTCGCGACCTCCAGCAGCCCGCCGTTCCCCTTCACGTCCGGCGCGGCGCCGGCCACCTCGTGCATGAAGAATGTCCCCCGCGTCGGGTGCCAGGTGATGTCGGTGAACCGCTGCTTCTGCTCCCCCTGCACCTTCACGATCGCCAGCGTCGCCAGCGTGAGCGGATCCATCTTCAGCAGCGTGTCGCTGTTTTCCACCGTCGCCCACAGAAATTCTCCGTCGTAGGCCAGACCCCAACACGGGACCGGTTTCCCCGCCGCGGCGAGCACGCCGCCGGGCCTGCGCCTCTCGATCCCGAACGCTTCGCTCACGGCGGACCGCACGGAATCCGCCGACTTCCGGACGCGCAGGAGCACGTTGTTGCTTTCGATGTCCGGGACCGTCCAGAGGTAGCCCTTGCCGTCGATGCTGTCTGCCACGGGTATCCAGAAGGTTCCGCCGTCCGGGCTGTACGCCAGACTCACCGGCGGGGTCAATCCGCTCCATGACACCAGGCGGCGCGAGCCTCCCATCCAGAGATCGCGGCCGGTCGGCGAAGTGATCCCGGCGGAGACCTCCGGGGTGATGAGCGGTATCTCCCACATCGAACGCCCGTGCGTCGCGGCACGGAGCACGCGCGAGGAGCGATGAATCTCCAGATCCACCACGGCCGCCCTCGGAAGACCGTTGTTGTACGTCCACCAGTTCGCTCCGCCGTCGGTGGTGATGTACATCCCGATGTCCGTGCCGGCGTAGATGATCCGCTCGTCGTCCGGATCGAGCACGAGCGCGTTGACCGGGATATCGGGCAGGCCCTTTCCGATGTCGCTCCAGCTTCGGCCGCAATCCGTGGTCTTGAAGATGTGACCTCCGGCGAAGCCGGAGAACGCCGCCCACGCCGTGCACGTATCGTGCCCCGATGTCACCATATCCGTGATGACCCGGTTCGGGAGCCCGACGGTTCGATCGGCCCACGTGCTCCCGCCGTCGGTGGTGACCTTCAGCTCGCCGAGCGGCACGCCGTCGCTGATGAGGATCGATCCCCCCGCATCCATGCCGGAGCCCGCGTAGATGATGCGCGCGTCGACGCTCGAGGCCGCGATCGATGCGATCGGCGTCCTGAATGCCGGCGAGATCGACTTCCACGATGTCGAGCCGGTTCGCCGATAGACGCGCGTACGCCCGCAGTAGAGCGCCGTCGAGTCAGCCGGATCGGGGATGAGCGGCGCGGACCACGCCCCCCGGTCGTTCGCGGGGATCCCCTGAGTATAAGCCTGAACGGACCTGGTGGAAAGCGTGGCGCGGACGACCGCGCCGTACGGCTGCTCGAAGTAGACGATGTCCGGATTCGTGCGGTCCACCACGACGCGGAACCCGTCGCCGCCCCCGATCACGCCCGGCGCTCCGATGCGATATTCGGTGGCATCGGTCGTGATCGTGCCGTTGTCCTGCGTGCCGCCGTACGTGAGGTGCGGAACGGACTGATCGACGGCCATCCCGTAGAATTGCGTGATGGCGAGCCCGGTGCTGATGCGCTGGAACGCCGCCCCCGCGTCGTCGCTCCGATACATGCCGCCGTCGTTGCCGATGTACAGACGCGACGGCGCGGTCGGATCGAAGACGAGCGCGTGGTGATCCGGATGCAGCGCTGTTTCGATGGTGGCCCAGGTGCTCCCTCCGTCGGTGGTGCGCAGCATCACCACGCCGCCGACGATCACCACGTCCGGATCGTTCGGCTGGATCGCGATCACATTGTTGTACTCCCCCTGCACGTGGCCGTAGTAGTTCAGCACGTCGGGGTCGTTGTCCATCACCAGGTCCCAGCTCGCTCCGCTGTTCGTGGACTTGTAGACGCGTGAGTAGTTCGCCGTCGGGAACGGATCGACCTCGTGCACGAGCGCGTACAGCACGGTCGGCGCCGAGGGCGCAACCTGCACGGATACGCGAGCGGGCTGCGAGCCGTTGGTGCCGATCCCCTCGGCCGACGGGGCGAACGTGCGCCCGGCATCCGTGGAGCGCATCACCGCGCTCCCTCCGCCGCCGATCCATATCTCGTCGGGATTGGCCGGGTTGATGGTGATGTCGGTCACGGGGCGTGCGAGCACCCTCGTCCACGTGTTTCCGCCGTCGCTGGAGCGATACAGGCCCGCGTTGTTCTTGATCGCCGCCGCCAGGATGATCCTCCCGTCACTCGGGTGCACGGCCACGCGGGCGAACGCTCCCACGTTCCGCAAGCCGACGTTGCGCCACGTCGTGCCCCCGTCACCGCTTCGCATCATCCCGGCGCCGCCGTAGGAATCGACGAAGTTGGAGGCTTCGCCGGTGCCGGCATACAGCACCGACGGGTTCGACGGATCGACGGCGACGGCCCCCATCGCGATCGCGGCCTCCTGGTCCATCGTCGGATTCCAGTGCGCTCCGCGGTCCGTCGACTTCCAGACGCCGCCGTCCGCCGCCGCGATCCAGAGCGTCCGGCCGTCGGTAGGATGCACCGCCACGGACATCACCCGCCCGCCGACGTCGAACGGCCCGATCGGCGTCCACGACCCCGCCCGCTGCACGCCGCGTGCCGGACTGAACGGCGGCACCCGCCGGTCGCTGTACAGACAGGCATCGAGACGCGCATTCTGCGGTATCCGGTCGAACGGATGGGCACGTATGCGGTACTGCTCGAACTCCCATCCGGCTCGATCGCCTTCATCCGGCCATCGCTCCTGTGCGTTCGACGCAACGAATTGGAAGAGAGTGATGAGGAGAACGAACGCGAGAACGGACCGAAAAGTATTCATAGCGGTACGATGTCGTTGAGGAACGGAGGTATCCGGAGGGGTGGGCCATCAACGCCGACGACGACCGGTTTGGAACCGGGTCGAGTGCAGCGTCGCGGTGCGCAAATATAGGACGTTGCGTTATGTAAACCGCTCACCGGACGGCGACTCGGTTCCACGTCGCCACGATTCGTGATGAACATGGCACGTCGGGGCCGTCATCGCGTCCTTCGCCCTCTTTCTCATTCCTCAATCCTATCTCTTCCTCTTCTTTCCCCTCTCACCATCTCCACGATCTCCCCCAACCGCTCCAGCCCCTGCCTGCGGATCAACCGCCGGGCCGGAACGCGCGCGGCCAGGTCGGCGCATTGGCGGAAGTGCCGCCCCTCGTCCCCCATTTGGCGCACCAGCGTGATGCAGTAGGAGTTGCGCACCAGCTCCATCAACGCCTCGGCGGGCGTGAGATGCCGGATGGCGTCGGCCTCCCCAAATTCGAGCGTGTAGAGCGCGGCAAGCCGCATCCGTCCGCCGCTCATTCGCCCGCCGACGTCGTAGTAGCGCTTGTCGCGCGGTCCGATCACACGCGGCAGATCCTCGTGTTCGCCGCCGAGCGCCGCTATCGACGCGGGCCAGAGCTTCATCTGTGGGTTGGCGGGATAGACGGAGGCGCCGCCGTCGTCATCGAGCATCACGGCCAGCAGATCGTCCGCCACGAGCGGATACCCGGCCCGGATGAAGGCCGCCGCCGTGGTGGATTTCCCCTGCCCGGTCTCCGCCGCGAACCCGATCACCGCTCCCCCCATCTCCACGCCGCTCGCATGCAGCACGAGGCGCCCGCGCTGATGCATCGCGATCGCGAGCAGCGGGCCGAGCAGCAGGTTGGCCCCCGCCGCCGCTTCTGCGTCGGGGGCGGGTTCCACAAGGATCTCCCGCCCCTCGCTCACGCGAAAGGTCCCCACACCGCGCCAGACGTAGTGCACGACGCCGGGGCCGAGGCCGTAGTAGAGATGCACGGCATAGTCCTCATCGGGGCGCAGCGGCACCTCGCCGACTCGCACCACGATATCCGGCTCCCCCTCGGCCGGTACGACGTTCGGCAGGGTGAGATCGGAGGAGATGACTAGTCCGTAGGCTGTGTAGGTCGGCATGGATCGAGGCGCGATTGTGACGCAGTTTGGATCCCAATCATCGTGCTGAAGACATTGCTTCGATATACGACCCGGTTTGTCATTCCCGCGCAAGCGGGACTCGAAGAGCTGCGAAGCGCATCCATGCGGCATGCACGCGGATCCCCGCTTGCGCGGGGACGATAATCAACGTTGGACTCATTACGTGGGATCGAGCATCAACGTCGAATTGAGTCATTGTCCGAAGCGCGTCCCGGTTGGCTGAGGCGCGTTCCGCGATGCGAGGCGCGCGCATGCGAATATAGAAGCGCGCGGAGAAAGGTGGCGTCGCGAGATGTTTGGAGCGTATATTCGGCGCCGGCGCCGGTCGGGATCACCGCACCCTCTCCCGACCGACTGCCTCCCTCTGTTCGGCAACCGATCCTTCCAACCAGGAGAATCGATCCCGTGACCCAAAGCGCTTGTACACCGTTCAACGCACAGCAGACCATCCTCGATCTGCAGGACGCCATCGACTTCGTCAACCGCCGCGTCATCAATCGCACCGACGTCATCGAACAACTCTTCTGCGCGCTGCTGACCGCCGAGCACGCGCTGATCCAGAGCCGCACCGGCGTCGGCAAGTCGCTGCTGGCCGAGCAGGTGTTCCTGATGTTCACCGACGCCCGCTACTTCAAGGTGCAGGCCTCGAAGGAGCAGCAGCCGGACACGTACTTCGGCGGCCTCGACGTGGAGGAGCTGAAGCAGGGGCGCATCATCCACAACACCGACGGATCGCTGGTCGAGAGCGAGTTCGGGTTCATCGACGAGATCTTCGACGCGAACGACTTCACGCTCCGCGCGCTTCTCTCGCTCCTGAACGAGCGCGAGCTTGTGCTGGGCGTGCAGCGGCAGCGCGCTTCGATCCACACCGTGATAGCGGCCACCAACTACCTGCGTGTCAGCGAAATCACCGAGGCGCTGCTCGATCGCTTCACCTATCAGTCCGTGGTGTTTCCGGACAAGGACCCATTCGATCAGTACCGCATCTCGCAGCAGTATCTGATGCACGGCGGATATGCCGTGCAACCTCCGAAGCAGATCGCGCTCGGCACGCTGCAGGAGGTGACGAGCATCTGCAAGGGAACGAGCGAGCTGATGCAGATCGCGGTGCCGCCGGAGATCGCGTACTACACCAACCTCGTGGTCCGCTACTACGAGGAGCTGCGCAACC
>CAZJYH010000332.1:0-5750 GCA_964549365.1 uncultured Alphaproteobacteria bacterium | reverse complement strand
CGTGCGTGGCGTGCCCGCATGCAGCTCGGCAGGATCATCTCCGCGTTCATGGGACTTGACGATACAAACGAGGAAGACGGCGGCTCACGCGGTGGGTCGAACCTTTGGGAGAATGAACAATGAATCGCATTGAACGGGAACGAGCGTTAGAACGATACATGAGCGGTGAAATGAACGCCGCGGAGGAGAGCGATTTCTTCATCCAGGTTGCCCTGGAGAAGGAGCTGCGTCAGGAGTTGAAGGCACAGCGTGTGATCGAAACCGCGTTGCGCAAGGATCTGGAGAGCGAGCCGACGGAGCACACCGCCATGCGTGCCCGCGTGGCCTCGATGCTCGTCGAGACGCCGGCCGCTGCGCGCCCGATGGCGGCGATGGCCCCGCCGGTGGCGGCGATGCGCCCGAGCAGGCCCGCGCGTCGCAGATGGCTGGTCGGGCCGCTGCAGTGGGTTGCCGCCTCTGCGTTCGCGCTCGCTCTCACGGTCGGAACGGTGATCGTGCTCCCGTCCGGCAAGCCCGCCGAAAATGTCGCCCCGGCGACGGCCCCGACAACACAGGGCTCGCATGGTGCTTCCGGGCGCCAGGGCGCGCCGGCGATTCGTCTCGATCGCAACACTCCCCCAACAGAGGATGTCGCTCCGGCACCGCTCCCCGCTCGCGGCAACGCGCCGACCGTCGGCAACGTGCGGCCGCGCACGGAAGCACAGTCGCTCGAATCACAGGCCACGCCGATTGCCCGCGCCTCGACCGCACGCGGCGCACGCTCGCAGCGCCCGGCCGCATCGAGTCGGAACGATCGCGCCGTCGAGTTCGCCGCCGCACGGCACGAAAAGAGCACGACGCCGTCGGCCGCGACCCACGAGGAGCCGTTGCGGGTCGGCATCACGATCCAGATTCCCAGGCGCCCGGATCAGAAGTGATCGCCCGGACGGCGTGCGATCGTCCCTCACACGGGTGAGATGGGCTCGATTGGAAGATGTTCGAAAGCGTCGTGGATCCCCTCTACGCACCCTACGCCCGGCAGCTTTGGAGTCAGTTGGCTGCCGGGCATCTTTTTGCCCATTCCGGTCGGGAACGACCGACGAAACCGCCGTGGCTATCGTTTCTCGCTGCGCGAACTTCGTTTTCGGTCAGAGAATCACCCCCGCTGCACCACGTCGAGGGCCTCAATCTCCTCCCCCGGCGTCCTGCGATTGCCGCAGAACCGGTCGCCGAACTCTGCCGCCCGTGCCCGCAACGCGGGATCGGTGATGTGCGGCAACGCAAGATCAAGCAGCTCGGCGCCGGTGGAATAGTCGGCATGCCAGCAGCCGCTGTGCTCGTACTCTCCCGGAATCGGCACGCGGGCCCGACGCTCCAGGCGCTCCAGCGCCTCGACGCAGACCGCATCGGTGTACAACAGCGCGGAGGTCATCGCCACCGGCACGGACCACCATTCACGGGGAAGCAGGTCGATGGAGCGTATCTCCATCCAGCCGCGCGCGCGCACATCCGGGAAGAGCGTCGAGAGGTGCAGCCGCCAGTCGTCCCAGTCCGGAAAGCCGTACGCCGCGTCGCCGGCCAGCCAGGCGCCGAATGTCAACCGATGCGAGGGCGGATGCACGTTGTGCGTGCCGGCTCGCACCATCATCACGGTCGCGTCCAGTGCAAAGCGGAGGTAGTCGTCAACGGGGTCGAGATCGGGACTGTCGAGCAGGCGGCCGGTGCGCGTGGGATCGGCGTGACGCCAGATCTCGTAGCGGAAGCTGCGGTAGCGCCGACCGTTGTGCCGATGCGGGGCGTTCGCGAAGATGGCGTTCAGCGATGGGGCCATCATGTTGGCAAGGCGCCAGCGCCGGGCCACGGCCGTGGCGGGTCCGAAGTCCAGGTTGATCTGCAGCGCGCAGGTGGCGCGCATCATTTTGCGCCCGAACGGCCCGATCGCATCGAAGTGGCGCTCCATCGCGAGGTACCTCGGCTTGCGCACCTGCAACGCAAGCAGCTCCTCGTCGATCAGATTGTTGTACCCCCGCTGCGCAAGTTCGATGCCGAGCGCCGCGCAGGCGGATTCGATCGCGTCGAACGCGGCGGCCAGATCGGCCAGCGCGCGTGCGGCTTCAGAGAACGGCGGGCCGCTGTACTCGATCTGCCCGGCAGGCTCCAGTGTGATGGTGCCCCCACTCCGGGTCCTGACCATCGACACGCCCTGCTCGGCCACCACGCTCCACCCTTCGGACTCCGCCAACCGATGAAACACCATTTCGATCGTCGGTCCCGGGCCGTGCAGCGGAACCGGACGTGGGGAACCGTCGGCACGACGGAGCATCGGGACGATCTCGAGCTCAAGTCCCACGCGATCGCCCCCCATGAATCCACCCACCGAACCGATCGGCATCCCGCCGGGCGTTCCGTTCGGAGCACCACGGTGCGGGCCGCAGCCGAACAGCTCGGAGCGCACCATCGCGTACAGATCGCCGCGCGAATATGTCGGAGTTGAGGAAGGCACTGCCTGCGATTCAAAGCTTCTGGATATCGAGCCGGCTCAACCGGCGCGGCGCGCAAGGCACACGCCGAACAGCCCGGCGGGATCGGTACGGAACTCGACAACCTGCATGCCCGCCGCGCGCAGCATCTCCTCGGTGCTCCCCCGGGTGAACTTGCGACTGATCTCCGTGCGAATCGTCTCGCCGCGCTCAAAGGCGATCCGCTCGCCGATCGCCTCGATCACCACCTCCTGCTCCCGCAGACTGGCCACGTGCATCTCGATCTGCGACTCGATCGGGTTGAAGAACGCGTAATGCTCGAAGCCGGCAACGTTGAAGTTTGCCCCGAGCTCGCGGTTGATCACGCGCAGCACGTTGAGATTGAATTCGGCCGTGATGCCGCGGGCGTCGTTGTAGGCCGGGTTGAGAATCGACGGCTCCTTGACCAGATCCACTCCGAGCAGGAACATATCCTGACGGCGCATCCCGGCTGCCACCGTGCTCAGGAACCGCACGGCATCCTGATGATGAAAGTTGCCGATGGTACTGCCGAGGAAGGCGGCCAGCGCCGGCCCCTCGGAGTCGAGCGGCGGTATCCCATCGTTGAAGTCCGCTATCACCGCCTCCACCTGCAACGCCGGGTACTCGCGTACGAGATCCTCGGCCGTCTGCACGAGGATCTCACGGCTGATGTCGATCGGCACGTACGTGCGGAGCGTTCCGGCGCGCTCCAGCGCCGTCAACAGCAGCCGCGTCTTGGTGGAGCTTCCCGAACCGAACTCCACGAGCGTCGACGCGCCGCTCAAGCCCGCGATCTCGTCGGCGAACGCGGCCAGGATGCCCGCCTCGGTTCGCGTCTGGTAGTATTCCTGAAGGTCGCAGATCTGCTCGAAGAGCAACGAGCCGCGCTCATCGTAGAAATACTTCGGCGGCAACTCCTTCCGCGCCGCGCACATGCCGGCGCGGACGTCGGCGGCGAGCGCAACGCGATACTCGGCAACGTGCGCGCGATCGGTCACGCGCACACTCTCGGAAACGATCTCTGCCTTCACAAGGCACCTCGGTTGATGGTTGCGCCGGTCGGCGGGACGGCTCAGGCGTCCTGAGCGCAGCGGAAACCGCTGAATATCTGCCGGCGAATCGGGTAGTCCCAGTTGCGGAACGAGTTGCGGATGGCGCCCGGACGTGTTGCCCAGCTTCCGCCGCGCAGCACCTTGTAGTCCGGGCCGAAAAACACCTTCGAGTATTCATCGTACGGGAAGGCCTCGAATCCCGGGTAGGGGGCGAAGTCGCTCGAGGTCCACTCCCAGACATCGCCGATCATCTGATGGCAGCCCACGGCGCTGACCCCTTCGGGATACGCGCCGATCTCGGCCGCCATGAAAGCCAGGTGATCCAGATTGCCATGCCGCGGATCGAACGGATTATTCCCCCACGGGAACCGCCGCGACTCGCCCGTGGCCGGATCCCATGCCGCCGCCTTCTCCCACTCCGCCTCGCTCGGCAACCGCATCCCTGCGAATCGGCAATATGCCACCGCCTCGTGCCAGCAGACATGCACCACGGGGCGGCGCGGATTCACACGCTCCACGTAGTCCATCGAGCGCGTGTGCCATTCCCCATCTTCATCGCGACGCCAGTGCTTCGGCGCCTCGATCCCGTTCTCGTTGATGAACGCCCAGCCCGCATCTTCCCAGTATTCACGGGTGCGGTAGCCTCCTGCGTTCACGAACTCCATGAACTCGCCGTTCGAAACCGGCGCGGTGCCTATCCTGTACTCCGGCAGGTTCACGCGATGGCGATCACGTTCGTTGTCGTACGCGGCGGCACGATCGTCGGCCCCCATCATGAACTCTCCGGCCGGGACGGTGATCATTCCGCCGACCCCGACATCCCCCGGAGGCAACGCGATGCGCGCGGCCGGGTGATATGGCTCCCCCTGCTTCAAGTGCAGCGTGGCAAGAATGGTCTCGTTGTGTTGATACTCGTGCTGCAGCAGCATGTTGTACACGTATCCGGCGCGCAGCAACGGGTCCGCCCCGTCGACATCGGCCGCGTACAATCCGGCCAGCAATTCGGCGCGCACCTCGCGAAGGTACGCCATCACCCCTTCGTACCTCGGGAGCGGCAGCTTGTCGCGCGTAGCGCGCGGGTTCTTCATCGCGTCGTACAGGTCGTCGTACTCCGGCCGCAGCGCGCGCCCGAACTTTCGCACGCCCCACAACTCCTCGAAGTTTCCGATGTGGCCGATGTCCCAGATGATCGGGCTCATCAACCTGTCCTGCTGCACGAACAACTCATCGACGTTCAACGGAGCGATGAGTTCGAGCGTGCGCGCGCGCGCGTCGGCGAGAAGATCGGCGAGGCCCTGCCTCACGTCCTGAAGGGTGGCGGCCGTACCGGCCGGTCCGAGTGTTGTAAAGCTCATACGCGAAAGCAACTACGATCTCCGCGCGCATCTGGTTTGCGATGTATGCGAACGGGAAGCTGGGGGAATCGTGTATGGAAGAATGGGCGGGACTACCAATCCAGCCGGAAAGATACAACGACCGCGGCGGAAAACTACCAAACGATATGCCCGAAACGCGTCAACAATCGGCGAACTTCCCGTGTGGACGCCGTCCTCTCGATCGCGCGGGCACAAACGACGCACCGAAGCCGTGCGATGTTGTTCGCGCCGTGCGGTTGCTCCATGAAACGCGAAAGGGACCTCGCAGGCAGATCGCGAGATCCCTCTCCGTTGTTCGTTCACCGATGCCGGATGCACGCCGTCGCGCAACTCCGCGCCACCGTATGGCGGCTACTGCGCGTTCCGTTCCTTCTGCGCCTTGAGGTTGTCGATGAAGCGCTTCCGCTGGTCGGGCGTCATCACGGCCATCGCCTTTCGCCGCCCCTCGCGCCGCTTCTCACGGATCATCGCGCGCAGGCGCTCGGACGCAACTCCCTGCGAGTTCGCGAGCAATGCTCGCACCTCCTGATTGGTGGTGCGCGTGATCGCGACGATCTGCGCCAACTGATCGCGCGTGAGCTTCGCCTCGCGCAGCGCCTCGCGCAGGACGATCTTCGCCTTTCGCTTCGGCGTCGTCCCGTCCTTCACCTGATCATTATCCTCGGCGGTCAGGAAGGCATCCGGATCGCTCGACATCTCCTTCAGCTCTGCTCGCGAGATGTCGGGCGGCGGCTTCGTGGCCATCGATGTGTCCGTGCGCATCGGTGCGCTGGTGATCGCGGGGACGGTCGGCGAGCGCTGCGCTTCGGCGGGCGTCTTCGCGGGGGCAACGGTCACCGCGG
>CAZJYH010000331.1:0-5756 GCA_964549365.1 uncultured Alphaproteobacteria bacterium | reverse complement strand
TTTGAACTTTGAACTTTGAACTTTGAACTTTGATCTTTGAACTTTGAACTTTGAACTTTGCGCTTGGCACATTGCCCGCCGTGCCATTCCGCATTCGCTTGCACATACCTTGCGCGTCACCGCACCCTTCTGTAAACTTGTACCCCTTACGGGAAACTGATAACCGGAACGGCCCCCGAATCCTCAAGAAGCGGCTTCCGTTCGGCCGACACGCGACGACGTGTGCAGGCCGCGACCGGAAAGCGCCGGTTGTTCTATCCTCCAGAACTCTACCCATGACATACTGCAACATTCGATTCCCGGCCCTCCTGTCAGCGCTCCTCTGCATGCTGATCGTCGGCTCAACCACCGCGCCGGCACAGACGAAGCCGCCCAAGGGTAAAACTCCGAAGGTCGAACCGGGGAAGCCCGCACCGGCGCCCGCGAAGGGACCGGTGCTCGAGGTCGGCCGCGAGAAGTTCACGGTTGATGAGATCGCCGAGACCTACAAGAAGAATGCGAACCGCGGCGGCAAGATGTTCAACGAGCTGGGCCGCGACAGCGCGCTGGCGTTCATCAACCTGTTCGCGAACTACCGCCTGAAGGTGCAGGCGGCGCTGGATGCCGGCGTGGACAAGAAGCCGGAGGTGATCGCCGACCTGGCGAGCAACCGCCTGCAGCTTGCGGTGCCGCCGGCTCCGAACACCGGATATCTGATCGAGCGCAAGGTGGTGGATCCCGCCGTGGAGCGGATCTTCAAGCGCCGCGACGACGAGCTGCTGCTGGCGCTGATCTACGTCTCGATGCGGCCGAACGATGCCGCCGACACGGCCCGTGCCTACGCGCGCGCGCAGATGCTCATGGCCAAGGTGCGCAACGGCGCGGACTTCGCGGAGGTCGCCCACGATTCGACGGACGACCCCGGCACGAAGGAGAACGGCGGCCGGCTTCCATCGTACATCACCGCCGGGATGATCCTCCCCTCGATCGAGGAGGCGGCCTATCGGACCCGCCCAG
Organism: uncultured Alphaproteobacteria bacterium; assembly: GCA_964549365.1. Classification (GTDB taxonomy): domain Bacteria; phylum Bacteroidota; class Ignavibacteria; order OLB7; family OLB7; genus JAFDZV01. The sequence continues at coordinate 4,760 of CAZJYH010000331.1, read as the reverse complement.
GAGAGATCTGCCCGACGCTCGTGCGCGTTCCGGCCGGTTACGTGGTGCTGAAGGTGCTCGACCGCTCGCCGCGCATGAAGGTGCGCGGTGCGCACATCCTGATCGCCGCGACGGAGAACGATGTGGACGTCAACAGCCCCACGCGCAAGAAGGCGGAGGAGGTGATGCGCCGGCTGAAGGCGGGGGAAGAGTTCGCGGCGATCGCCCGCGAGGTCTCCGACGACAAGACCTCCGGGGCCAACGGCGGCGACTTCCTCAGCTACTACACGCGGTCGCTCGGCTTCGAGGCGCGCAACGGCAAGCTGGAGCGCGAGGTGGAGATGGCGTTGTTCAAGTTGAAGGACGGCGAAACCTCCGACATCGTCCGCAGCCGCTACGGCTATCATATCGTCAAGCGCCTGGAGAGCCGCAGGCCGACGTTCGAGGAGGAGAAGGAGACGATCCGCCAGTTCTACAAGCAGCGCCTGATTCAGGACGATCGCGACGCCTACGTGCGAAGCGTGATCGAGAAGCACGGGATGAAGGTGGATGAGAGCACGTTTGATCAGGTGCTGGCCGCGGTGAACCAGAACGGCACCACGCTCGACAGCGCATGGGCCGGGGGGCTGGGGCCGGGGCTGCGCGGCTCGACGATGTTCAGCTACGGCGGGCACGGCTTCAGCGTGGCGGCCTGGATCGACTCGCTGCGCACGCGGCAGGATCTGCGCGCAACGCCGCTCAGCCGCGCGGGGGTGCGCTCCTCGATCTACGCCATCTTCGAGCAGGCCGCGATGGTGGACGAGGCGAAGAACCTGGAGCAGGAGTACCCGGAGTTCGCCGCGTTGATGCGCGATTATCGCGACGGCATCCTGATGTTCGACGTGGAGAACGAGATGGTCTGGAAGAGGCTCAATGCCGGCTACAACGACGAGAAGGGGCGCGCGTTCTTCGAGAAGAACCGTTCGCGCTACAACACGCTGCCGCGTGTCGGGCTGACGGAGATCTTCCTGTACAAGGACGACGAGGTGAAGGAGGTGTCCGAGAAGATCGCCAAGGGAACCGTTCCGTTCGATACGCTCGCGACGCAGCGCACGCAGCGCGAGGGATATCGCGACAACGGCGGCCGCTGGGGGATCTCGAACGCGAAGAACAGCGAGCTGGTGGCGCAGGTGCTGAAGGTGGAGCCGCGTCCGAAGCAGGGGCAGATCCTTCCGGCGTTTCAGTATCAGGGGGGCTGGAGCATCGTCCGCATCGACAGCGTGGAGGCCGCGCGCCCGATGACGTTCGACGAGGCGCGCACCGAGGTGCAGGGTGACTTCATCGACAATCTCCAGAAGGAGCTGACGAAGGAGTGGATCGATCAACTCCGCTCGAAGTACACGGTGAAGATCAACGACGCCGTGCTGAACGCGGCGCTGAAGAAGAGCTGACGTCGCGCCCCGATACACGGGATTACCGTCCCGATTTGTGAACGCGCCCCGGTTTTCGCACGAAAACCGGGGCGCGCACGTTTTCAACGCACGCATGCGGGGGCTTTGACTATTTTAGCCCCGTGTGTGGTTGCCCCGTGCCGTGCGGGGCGTGGGTGTTGCGATCACCTGCCAATTTCGTCGTTACTTCATGAACAGCAGATCTTTTCTCAGTCTCCTCGGCCTCTCATTCGGCACATTGGTGTTCGCTCACGCGTTGATCGCGCAGCCGTTGCGGGGGGGTGGTTCTCCCGGCTCCGACCGGAAGATCATTGAAGGCGTCGCCGCTCTTGTCGGCAACGAGGTGATCCTCATGAGCGACGTGCTGCAGCAGGCCGCGTTGGCCGCGCGGCAGAACAGGGCGTTGAACCCGGAGGATCCGAAGGTGCAGCGCGACGTGCTGAACGCGATCATCGACGAAAAGTTGTTGCTGACCCGCGCGCGCGAGGACAGCGTGGTGGTGACCGACGAGGAGTTGAACCGCGCGGTCGACTACCAGATGCAGCGTATCCTGAGCCAGTTCGGCGGATCGGTGGAGAAGGCCGAGAGCGCCTACCAGATGTCGATGGACAAGATCCGCCGCGAGGCCCGTGAGATCCTGCGCGGGCAGTATCTGGTCGAGCGCGTCAAGCAGCGCCGCCTCGCCGACGTGAAGCCCTCGGAGAACGACATGCAGGAGTTCTACCGGATCTACAAGGACTCGATCCCGCAGATGCCGGAGCAGGTGGAGCTGGCAAGCATCGCGCTGATGGCCAAGCCCTCGGCCGAGGCGAAGCAGGCCACCGTGAACCTGGCCCAGGCGATCATCGACTCGATCAAAAACGGCGGTGACTTCGCGGACTTCGCGCGCCGCTACTCCGAGGATCCGGGCTCGGCGACGAACGGCGGCGACAACGGGTTCGTGGAGAAGGGGAAGTTCGTGCCGGAGTACGAGGGCGCCGCCAAGCGCCTGGGGCTGAACGAGATCTCCCCCCCCGTGGAGTCTCCGTACGGCATCCACATCATCCAGGTGCTCGACCGCCGCGGTGACGCCACGCGTTCGCGTCACATCCTGCTGCGCGTCAAGCAGAGCAACGCCGAGCGCGACTCGCTGGTGGCGCGGCTTCAGGAGCTGCGGCGTCGCGCGCTTGCCGGTGAGGACTTCGCGGAGCTGGCGCGCAAGTACAGCGGCGACGACGAGTCGCGGGGGCTGGGGGGCGCGCTGGGTCGCATCCCGACCGAGCAGATCCCGGCCGACGCGAAGGAAAGGATCGCGGCATTGAAGGACGGCGACATCACCGAGCCGACGCCGGTGGTGATCTCCCCGACCGAATCGGGGTATCAGATTCTCAAACTGGTGCGCCGCATCCCGCCGCATCCGCTCGATCCGCAGCAGGACCGCCAGCAGCTGGAGCGCCTGGCGACGCTCTACAAGCAGAACCTCGAATACAACAAGTGGGTGGCGGAGCTGCGGACGGAAATCTATTGGGAAATCAAAACGAATTTCTAAACGCCGGTATTTGATGGTGGAACGACTTCGCCCTGGAGGTCCGTCGGTGATGCCGCATCATGGCTCGGTCGGCATACGATTCGAGGAGTACAGGAATCCGAACGGACTGCATGTTATTCTGCACGAGGACCACAAGGCTCCGATCGTGCACGTGATGGTGTGGTATCATGTGGGCTCGAAGGATGAGACGAGCGATCGCACCGGCTTCGCGCATCTGTTCGAGCACATGATGTTCCAGGGGTCGGAGAACGTGCGCAAGACGGAGCACTTCTCATACGTGCAGGGTGTCGGGGGCTCGTTGAACGCCACCACCGGTCAGGACCGGACCAACTACTTCCAGACCGTTCCGCGGGAGTATCTGGGAATGGCGCTCTGGCTCGAGGCGGACCGGATGCGGTCGTTGCATGTGACGCTGGAGAACTTTCAGAACCAGCGTTCGGTTGTAAAGGAGGAGCGCAAGCAGCGTTACGACAACGCGCCGTACGGGCTGTGGTACATGACGATGCTGGAGATGTTGTTCGCGGGAACGGCCTACGGCTGGAGCCCGATCGGCGACATGGCGCATCTCGATGCCGCGCCGCTGGACTCGGTGCGGGCGTTCCACGGGCGATATTATGTGCCGAACAACGCCACGCTCGTCGTCTGCGGCGACTTCGAGACGGCGGAGGCACGGCGGATGATCGAGGAGATGTTCGGCGTGATCCCGGAGGGGATCAGCGTCGAGCGCAATGGTGTGCACGTGCGCCGGCTCGAACAACAGGTGCGCCGCGTGATCGCCGCGAACGTGCCGCTTCCGGCGGTGTATATCGGCGTGCAGAGCGTTCCGGTGTCGCACCCCGATGCGCCCGCGCTGGGAGTGCTGGCGCTTGTGTTGAACCGCGGCCGATCGAGCCGCCTGCAGCGCTCGCTGGTGTATCGATCGCAGCTCGCGCAGAACACCGCCGCGTTCAACGTGGACATGGAGCGCGCCGGCCTGTTCGTCGTGCTCGGCACGACGTCGGAGGAGGTCGCGCCCGAGCGTCTCGAGGAGGCGCTGTGGGGCGAGATCGACCGGATCGTGAGCGACGGCGTGGACGATCGCGAGCTTCAGGCGGCGCTGAATCACATCCGCGCGTCGTTCGTGACATCGTTCTGCAAGCTGCACGGCGTGGCCGACGCCCTGGCCTACTATCATGTGCTTTGCGGCGACGCCTCGCGCGTCAACCATCTGCTCGACGAATATTCCGGCGTCACGGCCGAGGATGTTCGTCGCGTGGCCGGCACCTATCTGCGGCGCGATGCCGCGGCGGTGCTGCATTACGTTCCCGCCGGCTAGAGCCCGGCCCTCGCCGCGCACCGGCGGCGAACAGGTTGTGTGCATGCAGCGCACAACGTCTCGAGCATCCAGACATCGTTTGATGACATCCTCCCAGCCAACAACGCTGGTGCACTACGCATCAGGCGACATTGCGATCCCGCGTACAGCGTCGTACGCCGACTTCCATCTCGGCAACGGTCTGCGTGTGGTTCTGCACGAGGACCACGCCACGCCGATGGTGACGGTGAACGTGCTGTATCACGTCGGTTCGAAGAACGAACAACCGGGGCGGACCGGCTTCGCGCCTCTGTTCGAGCATCTGATGTTCGACGGCTCGCGGAACCTGGAGCGCGGCGGCTACGATCGGTACTGCACCTCGGTGGGGGGGGACAACAACGCGTTCACCTCCAGCGACATCACCGACTACTATCTCTCGCTGCCGAGCGACCAGCTCGCCCTTGGGCTGTGGATGGAGTCCGATCGCATGGCGGAATTCGCCGTGGCGGAGATCTCGCTCGAGACGCAG
>CAZJYH010000330.1:0-5758 GCA_964549365.1 uncultured Alphaproteobacteria bacterium | reverse complement strand
AAGCCGTTCGTCAACAACTTCCTCCCCTCGCTCGGCGACATGCTGCGTCTGAACATGGCCACGCCGATCACACCGCGCAATCATCCGCAGATGAGCTCGGAGGGTCTGATCCAGGCCGCCGTGCTCGGGTTGACCGACCCGACCTACGCCAACCCGAACCTGCAGTGGATCCCGAACATGGACGGGTTCCCGAACGGTCGCCGCCTTGAGGATGACGTTACCCGCATCGAGTTGCAGGCGGTCAGCGGCGTGGTGCTTGCCGCGGTGGGCCTCTGGTACGACGACTACACCGCCGGCGGCAGCCCGGTGACGCCGAACCTGCTGGGCGTGCTGACCTACTCGGCCGGCCCGGAGAAGAACGACATGCCGTTCCGTGAGACGTTTCCGTACATGGCGCCCCCGCACCGCGGGTACGACTACATCAAGCGCCTGACGACGAGCACGGTGCGCGGTGACGACAACGGCAACGCGCTCGGCATGGCCGCTCCGGCGGGCTTCTTCCTGGGGAGCGGACGTCCGAACCCGGCCGCAGCGTCCACGACGCTTCGCTTCCATCTGAACGCGTACGGACCGGTGACGGTGAACGTGTACAACTCGGCCGGCAAGCTGGTGGCCACGCTGCTCGATGAGAACATGAGCACGGGGGATCATCAGGTGACATGGGCGCCGAACGGCGAGATCCCCGCCGGCGCGTACGTGGTGGCGTTGAACCTCAACAACACCACGCTTGCGACCACCAAGCTTTCCCTGACCCGGTAAGCCGACGCGACCGCGGCGCGTGATGAGGTCGGCGGCGGCCCGGCCGGCCTCATCACCATCGCGGCATCCGATGTGCATGCTCGGCGATACGACAACGGCATGCATCGACGGCCCGACGATTCGGCCGCGCCTCGTGCGCCCATCGCCATGTGGCGAGAGCCGACCAAACGCGGACACGGTGTGCGGCCGATTGATAACGCGGCGAGACGCGCGGACCGGCCGCGGGCGCGCCGACGACGCAATCTCTTCGCAATCATCAGCAGGAACGGCAGGAACAACATGTACAGGCACATTCTCATCTATACGGCGGCGGTCCTTGCGCTCATCGTCACGGCGGGATGCCGCAACGAGTCGGGGAACGCGGCCGAACGTCCGACGGGCTTCACGATTCCCGCGCTCGGCGAGCGCCACGAATCGCAGAGCGAAACGGAGTATGCAAAGGTCCAGGAGACGTACGGCGCGCTGCGCGAGCGGATCGAGTCGAAGCCGCAGGATGTGGAGGCGTACACATTGATGGCGCAGCTCTTCATGCAGGAGGCGCGCCTGACCGGCCGCCACCATGAATACATCCCGGGCGCAAGCGCTCTGCTCGACGAGGCGCTGCGCCGCAGCCCGGAGGACTTCCTGGCGAACGTGACAAAGGCGTCGTTGTTGATGACGCTGCACCGGTTCAACGAGGCGGAGGGGCTGGCTCTGCGCGCGGTTGCACGGAATCGTTACAGTGCCTACGCGTTCGGCGTGTTGTGCGACGCGCGGGTGGAGCTGGGGAAGTACGACGACGCGGTGCGTGCCTGCGACTCGATGAACGCGATCCGTCCCGACCTTCGCTCCTACGCCCGCATCTCGTACATCCGCGAGCTGTTCGGCGACCGCGCCGGAGCGATCGACGCGATGAAGATGGCCGCCGACGCGGGCGTGCAGGGGCAGGAGGACCGCGCGTGGGCGCTCTACAACCTCGGCAATCTCTTCCTGAATCAGGGGAAGCTCGACACCGCGAAGTACATCTTCAGCGGCATCCTGGAGGAGCGCCCCAACTACGGGTTCGCGCTCAGTGGGCTTGCCGCGGTGGACGCAGCTCGTGGTGACTACGCGGAGGCGATCGCGAAGCTCGTGGAAGCCTCACAGCGTTCCCCCGAGCATCTGTTCATCGAGCAGCTCTCCGACATCTACATCGCGATGGGGGACACGGATGCCGCGCGCACGCTGGAGGCGAAGGCGCTCGAGGCGTTCGCGCTGCACGAGAAAGGGGGCTGGAACATCGATCGTGAATACGCGATCTACTGCGCCAATCACAATATCCAGCCGGCCGAGGCGCTGAAGCGCGCGCGTCGCGAGTACGAGCGCCGCCCGGAGAACATCGACGTGCTGGACACCTATGCGTGGACACTCTATCGCAACGGCCGTGCCGGCGAAGCGGTGCAGTTCATCGAGCGAGCGCTGGCGCACCACAGTGTGAGCGACATGCTCCGCTATCATGCCGGGATGATCTACAAGGCCGTCGGAAACAGGGAGAAGGCGGCACGGATGCTGAGCGCGGCGTTCGACGAGAACCCGTATCTGCGGCCGATCGCACGGGCCGAGGCCCGCAAGGCGCTTGCCGAGGTCGGTGGGAGAATGGCCGCCCGGTGAACGAACGGCGGACCGGCCTGCACGGCAGTGTGGGCCCGGCTTCGCGGGTCTCGTGCCGCATCCGTTGAACACGAACACTGCAATCGATCGAACGATCTCATGAACAAGTATGCATTGATTCTCCTCTGCTCCGCGATCGGCGTGACGACGCTCGGTGGATTCCGCGCGATGCCGAAGCACGACGTGCATATCAGCTATTGCAAGGCGGAGATGACGGCCACGACCTTCAAAAGCCGTGTGACCTACTATCGTGACGACTTCCTGAAGGCGCTGACGGGATGGCGCGGAAGCATCGCGGGCCTGACTCCCGCGCAACTGAATGGCGTGATGACCGACTATGTGCGCGGTCACTTCCGTCTCTTCGTCGCCAACCGGCCGCTCGCCTGGAGCAGCGTCGGCGTCGGCGGCGACGCGAAGTCACTCTGGTTCGATCTGCGGCTGCAATCTTCCACGCGTCTGGCCGGGCTGGTGATCGAGCACACGGTGCTCTTCAAGGAGTACCGCGACCAGATGAACCTGATGAGCCTGAAGACGAGCGACGACGAGCACAACTACATCTTCACGCCCTCGAAGCCGAGCGTTTCGATAACGCTCTGAGGACCCTGTACACAACCGATGAACGACTTCTCGCTCTTCTTCCAGCTCGGCTTTCGCCACATCATCGAAGGCTACGATCACCTCCTGTTCCTGTTGGGGTTGATCCTCGTTGCCCGCCGTTGGCGCGACGTGTTGACCGTGATCACCGCCTTCACGATCGCGCACTCCACCACACTGGTGCTGAGCGCGCTGGAGATCATCGCGCTGGAGCCGGTGATCACCGAGTCGCTGATCGCGTTGTCGATCGTCTACGTCGGCATCGAGAACGTGGTGCGGAAGGAATACAAGAACCGATGGATGGTGGCCGGGCTGTTCGGGCTGATCCACGGCGCCGGATTCTCGAGCCATCTGACGGAGCTGCTCAAGGCGATGCTCGGCCTGGGGAACATCTGGTCCACGCTGCTCGGCTTCAACGCGGGGATCGAGGCAGGGCAGCTGATGGTGCTGGCGGTGGCGTTCCCGTTGTTGTGGCTGCTGCGCCGCAGCGGCAAGGAGGCGCAGATCGTCACGGAGATCTCCCGTGTCATCGCCGCCGTCGGTGCCGTGCTGATCGTGGCGCGCATATGGGGGCTGGGATCGTAGACACGGCGGAAACCGGAGTGCCGAAGGAAAGAGGAGAGAGGAAGGAGAAAGACATTGACGTATCTCACCATCGCAGCACCCCGGGGCATGGGATGCGGGATCGAGCACATCGGTGTGTTGTCGCGGAGTTGACTCCGCGACCCCGGTTGCCCGGGTGTGCCCGGATGCGGGGGCCGTTCCGGCACAACATGACAGAGCGAGGCAACGAACCTGGGGCGAAGAGCGAAAAATGACGGACGCGGCTCCCGGACCAACATGGTTGCCGCCGCGCAATCCAAACGCGCGCTCGCATCGTATCATCATCAAACTTGATCCAACAGGAACACATCCCGCCGACGTACGTCATGAAGGTCCGCTCCACTCCAATCGCCACCATCACGATCGGCCTCGCCCTTCATCTCCTGAGCGCAACGGCAACAGCGCAAACGACGACGCGCGTGCAGCGCGACACCCTGCGCGCGCGGCTTGATTCGGTCACCGTCAGCGCGCAGCGGACCTATTCTGCCGCGAGCGACGCGCAGTTCCGCGCGGCGGACTTCGCGCTCAGGCCGCGCAACTCGGCGCAGGAGATGCTGCGCGTGGTGCCGGGCCTCGTGATAGCTCAGCATGCCGGCGGCGGCAAGGCGGAGCAGATCTTTCTGCGCGGCTTCGATGCCGACCACGGCACCGACATCAACATCAGCGTGGACGAAGCGCCGGTGAACATGGTGTCGCACGGGCACGGGCAGGGCTATGCCGATCTCCACTTCATCATCCCCGAGACCGTGGATAAGATCGACGTTGCGAAGGGGCCGTACTTCGCGCGCCACGGCGATCTCGCCACGGCCGGAGCCGTCACGTTTCGGACGGCGGATTCGTTGCGCGAGAGCATGGTGAAGGCCGAGGCGGGGGTGTTCGGCACGTATCGAGCGGTTGCGTTGGTCCGCGCACCGATTGCCGCGCCGCGATCGAGCGCATATCTGGCGGGGGAGATCCACGGCTCACGCGGGTACTTCGACGCGCCGCAGGATCTTCACCGCGTCAACCTCTTCGCCAAGGTCCGAGGCGGGCTGGGGCAGAACGGTTCGATATCCGGCAGCATCTCGAGCTTCAGCTCCGCGTGGGATGCGAGCGGGCAGATCCCGGGACGTGCGGTGGCTCGCGGCGAGATCGGCAGGTTCGGCTCGATCGATCCCGACGAGGGGGGCGCAACCTCGCGCACCACGGCGATCATCACCTACAACTCGGGCGGAGCCTCGCCGCTTGCGATAACCGGTTCGTACACCGACTACCGCTTCCGACTCTTCAGCAACTTCACGTTCTTCGCTTCCGACTCCGTGCGGGGCGACATGATCGAGCAGACCGACCGGCGTTCCATCATCGCGATGAAGGCGGAGAACACCATGATCTACGAAGCGGCCGGCATCCCCATGCGCACGCGCTTCGGCGTGGACCTGCGCTCCGACGACATCAACGCCGCGCTCCATCACGACTCGGCGCGCGTGCGGCTTGCGGTCACGGCCGACGCCCACATCAACCAGCGGCAGATCGCTCCATATGCCGAGCAGGAGATCGTGCTCCCGTGGGCACAGTTCCTGCTGGGCGTGCGCGCGGACTACTTCACGTTCGACGTGGAGAACAACGCGCGCGCACAGGCTGTTGCTCCCGAGGGGATCGCGCAACAGTTTCTCATCTCTCCGAAGGCGAACGCCTCGGTGCCGATCGCCGATGAGATTACGCTCTTCGTCAACTCCGGCTTCGGCTTTCACTCGAACGACGCGCGCGACGTGGTGGCGCAGCCGAAGGAGCGCACGCTGCCGCGCGCGTTCGGCGCCGAGGTGGGCATCCGGTACGGCACGCCCGACGGGATCCTCAGCGGAGCGGCGTCGGCATGGTTGTTGAATCTGGAGAGCGAGTTCGTCTACGTGGGGGATGAGGGGGTCACCGAGCCGAGCGGGCGAACGCGCCGACAGGGGATCGACTTCGAGGCGCGCGTCAACCCGTGCGCGTGGCTCGGCCTCGGCGTCGATGCCACGGTTTCGCGCGGGCGGTCGGTCGACGATCCCGAGGGGGTGAACTATATCCCGCTGGCTCCGAACTTCACGGTGAGCGGCAACGCCGTGGCCCGCTTCGATGCGCTCGCTGTTGCTGCGCGCCTGCGCATGGTGGGCGACCGCCCGGCGAACGCCGAGAACACCGTGCGGGCGATGGG
>CAZJYH010000329.1:0-5784 GCA_964549365.1 uncultured Alphaproteobacteria bacterium | reverse complement strand
GGCGAGGCGGATATTGGCGGAGGCGAGGCGGTGCTTGAGGTGGATGTAGCGGTCATGGATCCGACGAACGGCGGTCACGCCGCGGGCCTCGTCGGCACAGTTATCGCGGATGAACTGGGCCATGGGCCACGGCTCGAGAGCCGGCTTGATCGGGCGGTAACGCGGGAAGTGGCGGAGGAGGGCCTTGACCAGCTCGTTCTCGACCTCGTTCACCCTGGCCGTCAGTTCGAGCACCGCGCGTTTGTGCCGCTCGACCTGATAGACGATCTCCATGTTCTTGAGCCGCCGGTCGGCATTCTCGGTGAAGATCTCCCGTTGCAGCGTATAGAAGGTCTCGAAGTGGAGCAGTGCATCGGTCGATTTGCCCGCGAGCTTGTAATAGGTCGAGAACTCCCGGTGGATGTTCTGCTTCTCGAGCTTCATCCCGTACTGCTCGGCCAGGAGGAGCGCCCGCTTGAGATATCGCGGCGCATGCTTTGAATCGACGTGCATCATCGCCGTGCCCAGCGCCCGGTTGCCGCGCACAAGCAACTCCTTGGCCGATATCGATGCCGCCAGCGCAATGCCTTTCTTCAGCATCTCGACCGCCGCGCCGAATTCCTCCCGCTCGATCGAGAGCTCGCCTGAGAGCAGATGCATCTCCGCTTCGCCCGCCGTGAGGCTTGCCGCGCGATATATCGCGAGGGCCTGATCGTAGAAGGCGCCGGCTTCGGCGAATTTCCGTTGCGCGGCGCAGGCTTCGCCCACGCTCTGATGCGCGACGGCGGCCATATACCCGTGCGTCCCGCTCCGCGCGAAGAGGGCGACGCTGCGCCGATAGAGCGCTTCGGCCCGCTCGAACTCTCCTTGTTGCCGCAACACCTCGCCGATCTGATTGAGCACGATCGCCTCCCCCGCGTCGTCGCCGATCTCGCACATGATCGCGCGTGCCCTGCCGTAGCATGCGACGGCCCTGTCGAGTTCCCCGAGCGAGGAGAGCGCGTTGCCGTAGTTGTTGTAGGCCGACGCGAGAAGGCTCCTGCAATCGACAGGCACAAGCTCCCAGCCGTGCGTCTGCCAGATGAGATCGGCCCGTTCATGCGCCGGGGCTTCCGTGATGCGCTCGAAGCCGTCCACCGCTTCAGCGGCCCTGAAGACGCCCGCGGCATAATCGCCCGCGAAGATGGCGCACGATGCGATGTTCAGGAGCACGGTCGCCGCGCCGACCCTGTCGTCGTGCCGCCGCTTGATCTCAAGCGATTGCGCGAGCATATCATGCCCCTCTTGATATTGGCCGAGCTGCACCCGCAGCGTCCCCGCGTTCTGCATCGCATTGGAAACGCCGATCTGATCGCCGCAATCCGCGAACATCTTCTGCGCGCGCCCGGCATACGAGAGGGAGCGTTGCGGATCGGCGGGGTCGCGCCCCAGGTTGAGAAGGACTTGAGCGGCGGCGCGCATGTCGCCGAGCGATGTCAGTTCTTCGAGCGCCTGCGCCGCCAGTGTTTGGAACATCTCAGCCTGTCCGTTTGCCTTGGCCGCGATCGCCTGGAGATAGGTCAGGTATCCCGTAAAGCGGGGCTGATCGATCGCGAGTCCGGCCAGCGTCGCGATATGAGAGAGGAGCGTGCGCGTGTCGCGTCGCGCGTTCGCCTGCAACGCGCGATCGATCTGATAGAGAATTTTACTGCGAAGCGATGCTGCCATGCGTCTGTCGGGCGGGAATGCCGAAGGAATATGCCGCCCCGATTTATCCGGATGATCATGGTCTCGCCATGCGGAGGCCGAGGCGCATGACGGTTATTGCGGGTCAGGGGGGAATTTGAATTTCATCTCGTACTTCTTGCCATCAGAGAAGTTGAATACGGCTTCCTGGCTTTGCGAACCATGAGACACGGTCACGACGTATTCTTGCCATGTGTCGTCTGATTGCTTTTCCGGCAGATCGGCGAACACGGCGATGCCGGACTCGCCCGTCTTTGCTGTTCGAGTATATCCACTGTCGTTGCTCTTCTTGATCGTTACGGATACGGATTCGTTGGGCGCGGGCTCGTCTCCCACAAGCACGGTCACGGTGATCCGGCCGACGGGATCGGCGATCGAGAGATCGAACGTGATGGGCATCACGCCCGATGTCTTATCGATCGTCCGGAACTGCGTGCGGTGCGCATGTCCGCCTTCGGGCACCGCGACGATGCAGTATCCGCCGGGCGGCACATTGTAGAAGCGCGCCGGGACCGGCCAGTTGATCGCCTGCCGCTGCGTATTGACATGCCACGTATCGCAATTGATGATCATCACCGCACAATAATATGTCGGGAAATTCGGCGCGGTATCGGATGTGACGTTCACCTCGATCGTTCTCATGGCGCCTAGCATGGGGCGGGGGGGCAGCGCCTTGGATCGAGGGCTGTTGTGCTGCAATGGCGCGAGCGCTTCCTCGCAGTTGATGAGCGTCGCGCCGCCGAAATCGCCCATGGTGCCCGGCGCCGGATTCATCGGCCTTGCCGAGGCCAGTATCCTGCCGATTACCTGCAAGGGCGTGATGCCGGGGAATGCCTCCTGAATCAAGGCGATCAGCCCGGCGACGTGCGGGGCGGCGGCGCTGCTGCCGGAAAACGCCTGTATATATCCGTCGCGTGCATGAGATGAGGTGGTCTTGATGTTTTGGCCGGGGGCCGCCACGGTCAGACGGTTCCCTTTGCCGCCGATGCAGGTGCCGTTGAGAATCATATAGTTGTCGTCGCACCCGCCGACGGCGACGATGCCCGGCGTATTCGCCGGGAACCCGACGTCGTCGCCGGAATCGCCTGTGCTCGCCACCACGAGACAGTCGATTCCCATGAGCGCCTGAACCGCGTTGGCGAAAGCCGGTATCATCGTCAGATCAGCCGATCCGGCCAAGCTGATCGACACGACGTTCATGCGCTTCCTGAGCGCCCAGCCCAAGCCCGCCAAGATGGCCGGTGCGGGCGCTCCCTTCGTGTGCGCCACCTTGATCGAATACAGCTTGGCCCGCTTCGCGATCCCGCCGAGCCGCCCGGCCGCGATGCCCGCGCAATGCGTGCCGTGTCCGAACAGGTCGTTCCGATAGTCGGTGTCCTCGTCGCAGAACGATACCCCGCCCGCGACGCGCAAATCCGTATGACGCGCGATCCCTGTATCGATGATGCCGATGTTGATCTTGTGGCCGTTGCGCTTTCGCGCATGCGGTCCGTGCGCGCTGATCGTTCTCAGATTCCACTCCGTTCCGTCAGGCGGCTGGCTTGAAACGCGCGCCTCGTCCGAACCGTCCGCCCACTTCGCCGGGTGGACTCTGTCCGTGCATTGGCAGACCGACGACACACCGGGCCGGGAAGATATTCTTGCCATGAATCGGGCAAGCTCCTCCGTGTCTTCCTGCGGATGTTCGTTCCCTTCCAGCCGGGGAATCAGCGCCGACGACCCCAGCCCGGCGAAATGATAGATGCGCCCGGTTTCCATCGGCCTGCCTTCGGACAATTCCTCCACCGCATCGACGGCGCGATAACCGTCGCCGATAATTTCTTCCGCTTCAGGCCCGGTAACGTTGAGCCGCGTGTACGTGATGAGAAGAATAGGCATCGTTCGTTTGGTTGGATGGAGAGTGAGAGTAGCAAATCGATCCGCAATCCTGGTGCGAACTTATGCCGGTGCGGCGAAGAATGCCACGGCTAAGATTACTCATGTTTTACTGCCGAGGAGCGAGGCGGCGTCCCGGCACTCTCATGGCGTTCCCTGTACGGGCATCGACTTGACCGGCCGTCGCGAGCCACCGGGCTAGAGGGAGCAGAAGGTTTGCTGGTGAAAGAAAGAGAGGGGGCGGAGGGAGTCGAGGAGTTGACCATGTCAACTCGAAGTCAGTTCCGTGCAGAGAGTCAAGGATACATTGTTAGCAAGTCAACAGCACCACATCAGCTCGCGCTAAGTAGATGTGGTGCTGTTGATGTTCTAATCACGCTTCGTCGCGTGCTTGATCAAGGAAAGATATCTTCCAGCATTTGGTGCACTCTACTTGGGACCGGTGAAGGGAAGATATCGTCTATGACTTGTTGAACTCTTTTCGTTTGCGGAGAAGGAGTGACATTTTTCTCCATATGGTGTGAAGGGGTGACTTCAGCGTAATGCCGAAGATTATCACTTCGATAGCAGGCCGTGCTATATGAAGATGCTGCAAAGATGAGCAGTGTTGCTATCATCACAGCCCCCCATCCCCGTGAACCTCCGCGTGATCTCGGCAAGCCCAATGCCCGCTCGGTTGCTATTTCTGCTGCAATCATGCGCAGATCGTCAAGCTTAACTTGCCACCATGGATCCGCCAAGTTCCCTATGCGAACATTGATCACGTCTTCTGCATCAACCAGGATGGCATCAATCCGCTCGCTGACATCACCTTCGCGAGTCCTAGCCATTTCGGTAACTCGCTCCATATAGGCTTTGGCCTTTTCAACATGCTCTTCTCGCGCCTCGGATGGAAGGTCACTGGCATCGAGGGCGATGCTAAGGTTCGTTTCGCACGGGTTCCACGCAAGCCGCACTCTTTCGGGGGCAGCTTCGTACGCCAGTTGATCAAACAGAAGAACTTGGAACCCATCACGGCCTAGCTTTGAATGTTGAAACTGCTTGTAAGCTAACTCCGCTATCAGTGAAAGGGTTTCTCCCCGCTCTGCGCCCCGAACAAATGGGAGAGTCATGCTTGCGGTTGATATGGCCAGTGTGTCATATTCCATTTGCGCATAGCACCACGCGAGCAACATGTATAGCTTCGGATACCGTGAAGCCTTCGATTCAACATCTCGAAGGATCGAAATTGCTTCGTTGTATTGCCTCAACTTCGCATGTCGATACGCGCGTTCTATAAGCACTTTGACACCGGGTGGGCACCGATACAGCTCCTGGAGGTACGGCCACGCATTAAGGGCTTTCTCGATGATCTTGAGTATGTCATCGAAGGAGGGGAAATTCTGCATCATGAACTCCTCGCTTGAAATGAACACTTCGATTACATCTACTTTTCCGTTGGTTTCGACCAAACTGTGGCTAGAACCGCAGTTCAACCGAGTTCGATAAGATCGAACTCACGGGGTGATGCATAGATACTGTCCCTCCTCCTTCCACTCAGACCAGTGACGGGCCTGAATGTCGCATGGTGGATTTCTGTTTCTCGGACGGCATTGGGACTTCCTACCCCCCCAACACCGCATCCAACGCGTCATCCGCATCCTTGTGAATGAAGTTTGCCTGATAGCCGAGCGTCGTCTTGATGTCGCTGTGCCGGTAGAGCTTTTGCAGCATCTGCACGGGGATCTTGTCGCCGGCCAGCGTCGCGAAGGTGTGGCGCGCGATGTGCATGGAGAGTTTTCCCTCGATCCCCGCCGCGGGCGCGACACGGTTCGAGAGCAGCCCGTCACATTGCGAAACGAGCGTCGCGATGCGCTTTTGCAGGGCGAATGCATCCTCAAGCTGCGCGAAGCCCTTCAGGTACGGGAAGACGAAGTCGTCCGAATGCTCCTTGAGCGCCTCATAGCGGTCCAGTATCCGTTGCGCCTTCTCCGGCACCTTGAGCGAGACGGGCTTGCCGTTCTTGTCCATCACATAGTGCAGGCGCCCGTCCTTGAAATCCTTCCAGCGCAGTTGCAGCACATCGGCCGCCCGCATGCCCGCGAAGTAGAAGGAGACGAGCCACAGATCCCGCGCCGCAGCATGGGCCGGATGAGACAACGCGAGCCCCTCGAGCTTCTCCACATCCTCTGTGCTCAACCCCACTTTTTGCGTCTCGGGCAGCTT
>CAZJYH010000328.1:0-5807 GCA_964549365.1 uncultured Alphaproteobacteria bacterium | reverse complement strand
TCTTACGCCCTGGGAACCTGTTGACCGCAGTCCGGAGTTCGGATCGATGGTACGACTACTTGATGACGACGTTGTTGATGATGCGAGAGGTGAATGATGGTGGCTCGTTCGCTCACGGTGCCGTCGAGGCTCGCGTGAGAACGAGATCCGACCGTGGTCAGTTGACTGGGCTAGAGCAATGAACATCGAAGAACTGATATCGCAATATATCGACGGCACGCTCTCGACCGAGGCGGAGTCGGAGTTGCATCACCGCCTGGCGGTATCGCCTGAGGCGCGAAAGCTGTTCCGTGCGCACATCGTGCTGCGCGGCGTTGCACGCGATCAACGCGTGTTGCATGCGCCGACGCAGGGGATGCGCTCCCGTCTGTTCGAGCGTCTGCAGCGTGAAGAGGGGATGACGGCGCTGGCCGATCTCCCCGTTGCCGTCGCGCTTTCCTCCGATGGAAACGATGAGCCGGCCCTGCCGGTGCCCGCGGCGTCCGGCGGTGTGCCGCACTCGATTCCGTCGGCGAACCTTTCGGCGCCGCATCGTCGCAGGCGTCGTGCGGCGCCGTGGTTGATCACCTTGGTGATCGCGGGCGCAATGCTTGTCATGTTCCTGAACAATACCTCGGATGAGGGGACAGGCCTGAACGGTACGAAGGTTGCGCAAAGCGAGGCTCCGCAAAAATCGATCGGTAACGGCGGAGCGGAGTCGGATGTGAAGGGCGGCAGCGGCGGGGCAACGCCGGGCGCGCCCGCGGCGCAGGATGGTGCGCTCAAATCCGGAACGGATGATGCCTCCGGGGATGGACTGAGCGCCGGTGGCGGATCGCGGGCCGACAGCACGGGGACGGCGCCGGTTGCGTCGGCCGATGCCCCGGTTGTGAGCGCCGACCGGACCGACGGCCCGACGCGTCCGGTTCGGACGATGTACCGGTACACCAGTCGCCCCACTCGGCTTTCACGGGCCGATGGCTCGTCACGCCGCGCGGCGATCGAGAGTCGCGACCTGCTTGCCTTGGAGTATTCGGAGCCGCGTGCGCTCGATGGCGCCGGCACCGATCGGTCGGCCCATGCAACCGAGGCCGAGTCGCCGGCACGCGCGGTGATGGCCGCGCCGAACAGGTCGGGTGGCGACGACGAGCTTCGGGCATCGAAGCTCGTGACGTCGGCCGCGATGGACGACAAGAACGCAAACGGCGGCACGCTCACGCTTCAAGACGGGCGTTCGACGACACTCGGGGAAGGAGGCGGGAGCCCTATCATGGCGGTGAACACCGCGAAGTCCAAGTTCGCGTCCGTCGAGCCGGAAAAGCTGAAGTCTGACAGCGACCTCGAAGGGAAGGATATCGCCGCCGCATCGGTCGTGAGCAACGAGCGGTTCGGCGCATCGATGCCGAAGAAGCTGGAACCGTCCAAGACGGAAGGCGCTCCCCCCCCACCTCCGCCTGCCGCACTTGGCCGCCTTGAGCGTGAGCGTCAGTTGCCGCGGAACGAACAGCCGAGAGGTGAGGCCGCCAAGCCGATGAACGTCCCGAGTGCTCCGGAACCGACTGTTCCGCAGAGCGAAACGGTAGATGGCCCCATGCTCGTCTCGTCGAAGGCGGCGGAAGGGAAGGGGGACAATGGATCGAGCGATCAACATCTCGCCAGCGTTGATGATCTGGAAGAGTCGGCTCCGGCGGACTCCGTGGTGCGGCGGAAATCCGAAACGAACCTCGCGCAGAGCGAACGCCCGATGAGCCCTCCTCCGGCATTGCGGATCGAGCGTGACAGCGCCGCCGCGGCCGCGAGCATCTCGATGGCCGATAATACAGTGTCGCGCCCCACAGTCCGTTCGAGAGACGGCAGGCGTGATGATCTCACGAATCCGATGAACGTCTCGTCGAGCCCGCGCTATGTGGCGGGTTTGGAGCAGCATTCACTGGCCAGCATCACGGCGCTTGCGGACAACGCAACGTTCGAGTTTGTGGCGCAGACAGTGGTGCGCGCGGGCGTCGAGTTTGCCGACGGCACCAACCAGTTGGTTCTGCTCGTTGGGATCGCAGGCTATCGCCAGACCGAGACCAGCACATTGTTCGCCGTCCGTAGCGGCGGCGTCACGACCGTGTTGCCGACGCCGGTGATCTCAACTTCCACCGCCGGCCGATTCGATGAGCTGTGGGGTGGTGTTGGGTATCGCTATCGCCTCCAGCAAGGGGACAACTGGGGGGTGGGAGCCGGGGGGTGGCTGGGGGCCGGAAAGCGATACCTGCGCATCGGGCTGGAGCTTCCGGTCTGGTATCGCGTCTCTGGTATGGTGCGGCTGCAGGTTATCCCGATTGCTGCGTATGTGCGGAGTTTCAACGTCGCGCCCACCACCGTTCGCACCACGATCGACCCGGCGCAGCAAAACGGAGAACAGCGCGATCGCGTCAGCGAGCCGCGAGCCGGCGGCGAGATTCTCACCGGATTCGGTGTGGGCGCCACGGTGACCTTCTAGCACACACGTCGTCCTCTGGACACGGGGTCGTGGCATTCGCGCTGCGGCCCCGTTCTCATTTCCGGCACTTCGCGCGGCCCGACCTCAACCACTTCATGAGATGTTATAACAAAAGCATACGCCTAAACGTTGCCTGAAGAGTAAACCCTCCGCGTACGGCGCGGACAAAGAGGTCGCGGTTGTACAGGTAGCAGAAGATGGCAGGGAATTTGCTCGATCTGATGTATCGATGAACTGAGAATGCTACTCCGTACAACCAGTCCACATGCCGCAACTTGCTGAGCATGTGCGGGAAGAATAAGGAAGGTGTGCAATGCGGAACAGCATTTCCAAGGTCTTGACGCGCGGAATCCTGCTCGGTCTGATTGTGACCGGGGGGCTCGTCGCGAAGCCGGGAACCATAGGCATCACAGGGCGTTCGACCGGTGTGCTCGACCAGCCCGACGGTAGTCGCGAGCAGGGAGCATCGGTTTCCACGGCGTTCGGCATCTATCAGCCCTATGCGATCCCCAAATACCAGCCGATAGCCGGCCACGACGAGCCGGCCCTCGCCGCGAACTTCACGAACGTGACGGTCGCCGGCGGGCGCTTCCCGTGGAATTCGTATTTCATGGCAGCCGAGCGCAAGATTCTCGTCGAAAATGGCTTCGTGGTGCGTCCGGAAGCGCTCGGCACGTTCGCCCAGGCCTATTCGGCGGAGCTGGCCCCGGAACCGATGGGAAGTTTCGTCACGGTTGATGCGGTGCTTCACGGTCTCCGCGTCACGGCTGCCGAGGCGATGCGCGAGATGGAGCGCGCCTATGCCGCCCCGACCCTCGCCAACGGGCTGTCGGATCTGAGCGGAACGATCTCGGGGCGCCTGGCCGTTGAGCGCAACCAGACCATCAGGGGATCGCTGGTGCAGTTGCTCGGGTATGTGCAGACCGCCGAGGTGCTTCTGAACCCTTCGGCCAGAGTCGATCCGGCGGTTGCCGCAACCGTGTCTGCGGAGGTGAAGAAGATCGGCAGTGCGCAGGGCGAACTCCCATCCTCGGTGTTTCCGCAGCGGACGATCAACTACGCCCGTTTTGCGCCGAGCGGATATTATGCCGCGGACGCCAAATTGAGCGCATACTATCGTACCGCGCGCTGGCTCAGCCATGTCGGCTTTGAACTGCGTCGTGCCGGCGGCGGGGTCGACCTCGCAGCCGTGCGCAATGCCGGCGTGCTTGCGCGCATGATCAGCAGCATGCCGACCGCCGACGACTTCAAGCAGACGCTGCGCAACATCAACGAACCGACCGCCTTCTTCAACGGGCACGAGGAGCAGGTCGCAACGTGGGATGTCCTGAGCGACGCGATGGAGATGTACTACGGACGGATCGTCACGCTCGGCCCGCAGTTTCTTGCCGATGACGCGATGCTCCCCGGATTCGCCAAGTACCTCGCCGAGAGGCTCCCCGATGCGGAAGCCGGAAGCCCGGCATTTCACCTGCTCGAATGGGATCCGGAGAACGGCCACGGGCTGATCGCCTCGTTCGCGAAGCGCGGCAACGGTCTCGGATTGCTCGCGGCGCTCGGCAGCCCGCGCGCGGCCGAGATGGCCGGCTCGCTCAGCGGGTTTTCGACCGACGCAACCCAGCGCCTGAGCGGTTCGGTAGCATCGTGGATGCGCGACATCGATCACGCGGTGCTCTACACGCTGCGTGGAGCGGCGACGGCCGAACGCGGAGACGGTTATCCTCGATTCATGCAGGGGGCGGCCTGGAACGACCGTGAGCTCACGTCGATTCTGGGCGCGGTAGCCGACTATCAGCACCAGGTTGCCACGATGCCGATGCAGAGCAGGGTGCGCGCGGGGCGTGTCACCAGCGGTGGGGTCGATGTGGCCGGACTCGGCTACGTGGAGCCCAACCCTGAAGCGTGGGCACGTCTGGCCGGACTGGCCGGCTATATCCGGAACGGGCTCGTCGACGGCCGGGGCGATCGCCTGATCGGCCGCATGGTGGAGGCGAAGCTGCTGGATATCGAGAACACCTCGGCGAAGCTGATGCAGATTTCCGCGGCGGAGCTGAACGGGAAGGATCTGACCGCCGATCAGCTGGCGCTGCTGGCCTCGATGCGCGACCGCATCGCCGCGTACGAGTCCTTCGCCGACAAGAGCCTTCAAGGGAACGGCTACGTCATCGCTGCCGGTGCCGGACGTGCCGACGGCGGCACGGCGATGGCGAACGGGCATCCTCTGGTGATCTACGCGATCGTGCCCCGTACCGATGGGGAGGATGGCTTGATGCTGGTGCGTGGTGCCGTTTACAGCTACTTCGAGACGACCGAGGACGATGCCGAGTTCCGTCGCCTGCTGGTGACGCCCGGGGAGCACCTCGATGCCGACCAACGTCTCAGCGGGCGCTACATGAGCAACGAACGCGGGATGGCGCAGGATCCGTCGAAGTTTTTCGGTCTGAACGCCCCGCTGCCGGCAACCGCCGCCTACACACCGGCGAAGACCGAGCGGTTCGCCTCAACATATCGTGCGGTTCTTCATCTCGAGGCGAGCCTTGTCAGCCGCGCACGTGGCGAAGTGTGGTTCACCGTCAAGGCGCCGAATCTCGAAGGGACCGCCCTGGTAGCATCGATCACCGACGGGACCGGCCAGGTGGTGCAACATGCCGACATCGGCCGCATCCAGAACGGCGAACGGCTCGATGTGCTCAGCGTCGACAACCTGACCAACGGTGAATATTATCTCCACGTGGAGGATGCCGCCGGTACGCTGCTGGCAACCGGCAGGTTCATCGTCGTGCAATGAGTGCCGAGTTCCGCAGGCACAGACGATCGCCTTCGAGGCCCATGGCTTCGGGGGCGATCGTCGTTTCCGGCGGGAGGATCGGCTCGCCGCGGCGGTTCCTCCGATCACGACATGTCGCAGCACGAGCCGTTGTTCCCCGCGCGAATCCCGGCACTCCCCCGTGGTTAACCACCGCATTTTTCGCATCCACCGCATCCATCGAAAATTGACGCCTCGTTCGCGACAGAGCGTTTGTTATCTTCGCGCTTCGCTTTAGATTCCGTGCTTGTTCGATCCACGCCCCGTTCAGGGCCTGTGATGCCGCATTTGCCCGCCCGCATTGTGCCCGGTTGATCAACGATCGGCGAGCGCTGCGGCCGGGTTGCATTGGCGGCATAACCGGTTTCTGGGATGTGACGAGGGTGTGGGCGGATGCCCTTTCCCGACGAATTCGAAACAACAACATAGACATCACTCAAGCAGACGGGCCCTGCGCCTGAAACTTTCGTTCCTCCATTTATGAGAACAAACACAATGTGCCTCACAGCCATGGACGAGACTGCGGAAAACCGC
>CAZJYH010000327.1:0-5842 GCA_964549365.1 uncultured Alphaproteobacteria bacterium | reverse complement strand
GTTGTCGCCGATCGATGCGCCGCTTCAGGCGCATCGTGTGCTCCTCGATGGCCTCCGGATGGTCCAGCAACCCTGCGATGCGCAACGGATGGCGCATGTAGAGCGCGGCCAGCATCGCGCGCCAGCGGTCCTCCTCCTCGGCCGAGAGCGCGTCGCGCCGCTCCATCGCCGGCAAGGACTGCACGCTCTCGTGCAGGTCGATCATCTCGGCGATCTCCAGCTTCTCGTAGGCCGCCACGGCTTCATCCACAACGGCCGCGCGCTGTTCGCGGATCGCGGGGTCGCGAAGCCCCATCACCGCCACGGCGATGTCGCTCAGCATGTAGTATCCCTGCCGTTCGCTCTCATGATCGTACCGAAAGCTCTTCGCGGCGGCAACGCGGGCGTGCAGGCGCTCGAGCCGGGTGTAGAGATGTTCGTTGAGCTCGTGCGATGTGGCACTGATCCTGCGTTCGTCCAACGCGCTGATCATCACCGCGCTCGCAAGGCGGCGCTTCACCTCGCGGAGACGATGATCCATCACGGCAAGCTCGGCTCGGAGCGACAGGATGTCGTACTCGAGATCGCCGAACAGGCGATAGTATCGCTTCTCGGCCTCGGGGCAGAGAAACGCGCGGGCTCGGATGTAGGCAAGAAAGGAGTCCACCATGATATCGGCGTCGATAGGGGTGGATAGGACAGGAGGATCGAAATGAGTTCGATGCAACCGGCATGCGCCGCGCGCGCGGGCCCGGGACCGTTGTACGATCGACAGGCTCCGATGCTCCCCGCCCTCAACGCGCACTACGTTTTGCGCGCGATCCACGTGGTCAGCATCTGTGCATCGTCCTGAATGAACTTGCGGCCCATTGCCTTGCGGAGGCGCCGGGGCTCCAGGCCGGCGGCGCGCATCTCCGCTTCGATCTCGGCGCGGTCGTACAGCCGCACCACCTCGGGCGTGATCGCAGTGTAGACCGTTGCGCGGTCCGGCGCCACCCAGACCGGATGGCTCGTCATCACATGCTGTTCGGCGTCGTAGCTGTTGTCGACGATGAACTGTCCGCCGGCGACCGTGTCGTTCCAACTGCCGAACGCCTCGGCGGCGTCGGCCGAGATGACGTCGAGATAGAGGGCACCCCCCGGAGCCAGCCACGAGCCGATCTTCGCTATCAACGCGCGATTCTGCGCGTCGGTTCCATAGCCGAAGCTGGTGTTGACGGAGATGACCGCGTCGAACAGGCCCTCCGGAACATACTCGAACATGTCGGCCGCCACGAACGTCGCGTTGATGCCGCGTTCGCGCGCCAGTTGCACGCAGTGCGCGGCGAGCGTCGCCGACTGTTCCACGCCGACCACATCGGCACCGCGCAGCGCCAGCTGCAGCGCAAGTTCGCCGCAGCCCGAGCCGAGATCCAGCACGCGCATCCCCGGTGCAAGGTTCAGGTCGTGCGCAACGGACGCTCCGGTGGTGCGCCATGCGCCCAACTCCTCCGGAGCGCCGTAGTACTCGCGCTGCAGGAACGAACTCCACCACTCCCAATCCTTCACGATCGGCTCGGCGTTGATCAGTTCGAAATCGTCCGTCATCTTCATATGGCGAGCAAGTTAACGAATTGATGGAACGCCGTGCTCGGCCGATCGTGGAGCGCGGGGCCCGTTGCCGCGGAGGAGCGGGCGCATCACGCGGCGACGCGGATGTTTATCGGTCCTGTGGGAGAACCGGAAGGCGCTTGACAGCAACGGCGCCGCGCGGTATGTTCCGCCACTGCCCGGCGTTTCCTTTCAATGCGCGACCTGCCCGTAGCGCGTGCTTGTTGCCCACTCACTTTCGGTCGAGGGTTGTTATGACTCAATTGATACGTTACGCGCATAGCCTTCTGCTCACCGCGCTCGCGCTCGCGCTCGGGGCCGCGGCCGTTGCCCAGCCGACGTTCGATACGGATGCGTACCGGCGCTTTCTCACCGAACATGCGGAGCTCGACGCCGATGGGATCCTCACGCTGCACAATGCCGGATATTTCCGGGCGAGGATGAACGGCTCGTTCTCGGCGGCGCGGTACGCGGACAGCATCGACAAGTACTACCACATCACCGCGTCGGAACGCGAGCTGATCGGCCGCCACGGGTTCATGGTCACCGAGCGCCTGCGCGAGAAGAACTTCGGCGACGCGTTCCTCGACATCTACAACCGTGATCTTCCGGTGTATGTGTCGAGCGACGCCATCCTGCACGCGCTGCATCGCTCGTACGACGACATGCTGGTGGAGATCGAGGAGATGATGCTGATACCGGCGCTCGACACGCTGTTGGGCCGGATGGCCGGCGCGATCCCCGATCTTCAAGCGAAGTACGGGACTTCCGCCATGAGGCCGGCGTTGCGCGACCTCGATCTCTACATTACGACGACGCGAAGCCTGCTGAAGCCGGGGAGCGCGTACGCGCCGTTCTACATCGAAAATGTCGGCCCGCGCGATACGCTCATGCACCTGATCGCGGCCGAGCAGCCCGCGGACTACGCGTTGTTCGCGAAGGCGCCGCGCACGATCGACTTCAGCCAGTTCACGCCGCGTGGGCACTACACGCAGAAGCCGTCGTTGACGAATTACTTCAAGGCGATGATCTGGCTCGGGCGCACCGAAATGCAGTTGATCGCTCCGGTCGAGCCCGGGGCGCCGCAGCGGCCGTGGCGCGACATGCAGCGGCAGGCGATACTCTCGTTGCTGGTGAACGAGGCGATCGCGTCGTCGCGCGCCGATTACCTTCATGAACGGATCGATCGCGCCATCGCTGTGCTCGTGGGGGAATCGGACAACATCACGGTCGCGAACCTGCGCTCCTTTGTTGCGGAGAACGGCCCTGCCGATCCACGCGCGTTGCTCGACAGCGCCCGCTTCCAGGCGTTCAGTGCGCAACTGGCAACCAAGTCGTACGCCGGCCAGCGCATCAACTCGCAGATCCTCATGTCGGACCCGTTGTCGCCGGAGCAGATCGAGCCCGCCGCGGCCTTTCTGCTCTTCGGCCAGCGGTACATCGTTGATTCGTACGTGACCGGAGAGCTTGTCTACGACAAGATCATCTACGATGGGCAGAAGGTGCCTCGGATGCTTCCGGCCACGCTGGACATCCTGGCGGCGCTGGGGAACGATGCGGCGCTGCAATTGCTCCGCCCGGAGCTGCAGAAGTATCACTACGCACCCAACCTGGCGGCGCTCCGTTATCTGATCGACGCATACGAGCCGGGCTTCTGGGACGAAACGGTCTACAACGGCTGGCTGAACGCGATCCGTTCGTTGAATCCGCCCGGACGGAGAGAGGCGCTTCCGGCATTCATGCAGACGGCGGCCTGGTGGCAGAAGACGATGAACACGCAGCTTGCCTCGTGGGCACAGTTGCGCCACGACAATCTGCTCTACGCCAAGCAATCGTATAGCGGCGGGGCCGGCTGCTCCTATCCCAAGTCCCTGGTGGAACCGGTGCCGGAGTTCTATGCGGCCGTGCGCCGCTTCGCCGCGAACGCCGGGGAGAAGATCGAGAGGATGGAGGGGATGAACGACTACTCGCGCGAGCGCCTGGTTCGGTACTTCCGCGGCATGGCGGCGACCATGGATACGCTCGAGAGCGTCGCGCGCAAGGAACTGGTTGACGGGCCGCTTGCCGATGCCGAGGTGCGCTTCCTGCAAACCATGCTGTACGAGGGGCGCGACGGCTGCACGACGGTGATGACCGGATGGTATCCGGCGCTCTATTTCAACGGCGAGGATGCGCTGCGGAAGGAGGATCTGGTGGTGGCCGACGTGCACACCGCTCCGACGAATGAGGCCGGCGACGTGGTCGGCTGGGTGCTGCACGGCGGAACCGGCGCGTTGAACATGGCCGTGGTGACCTGCGGCATGCCGAACGGCGAGAGCGTCGCGTTCATCGGTCCGGTGATGAGCTACTACGAACACGTGAGCACCAACTTCAAGCGACTCACCGACGAGGAGTGGAAGACGGAGTATCTGCGCGATCCATCGTTCCGGCCGGCGTTCACCGATCTGTATCTGGCCGACACCACCGGGACGGCGAAGGGGGGGACGGTGATGCTGGTGAGCGGCATGCCCGTCGAGCCGCGGGCTGCGGCGCCCAGGGGGATGGAGATGCGCGCATATCCGACGCCGTTCGCATCGGCCACGGTGATAGCGCTCATCATGCCCGTGTATCCGGAGGGTGACCGCGCGCGCGTGGACGTGTACGACGTGAACGGGCGTCGCGTGCGGACACTGCACGACGGCGCGCTCGGCACCGGCGCTTTCACGATGCGCTGGGATGGGACCGACGACGCCGGGCACCGGCTTGCGCCCGGCACCTACTACTGCACCGCCCATGTCGGACGGGAGAGCAGCACGGTTGCCGTGACGCTGCTCGGGCGCTGAGACCGCGCCCGAGGAACCGCATGATGCGCAACGTACGAGAGTAATGCATTCGAGCGCCGGGCGGGGAAGTCCCCCGTCCGGCCGCGTATACGATCCGCTCCATGCGGTGATATCGGATTCTCGTAGTATTGCCGCATGATGAACCCGCAGCACGAGGAGGCGCCCGCCTACATCCCGCGCGTCGATCTCGACGAATTCAACTACGACCTCCCGGCCGACCGCATCGCGGAGCACCCGTTGGCCCAGCGCGATGCCGGCCGCATGCTCTGCTGTGACGCCGCCACGGGAACCATCGAACACCGTCGATTCCGTGATCTTCCAAACCTGCTGCCGAGCGATGCGCTGCTGGTGATGAACACCACGCGCGTGGTGCATGCCCGTGTTGTGATGCATCGCGCGACGGGCGGCCGCATCGAGCTGTTCGTGCTGGAGCCGGCGGGCCCCGAACGCGATCCCGGGCGCGCGCTGGCACGGACCGGAGACGCCGAGTGGATCTGCATGGTGGGCGGGGCGCGAAAGCTGGAACGCGAAGGGGAGCTGCGCGGCGCGTTCACGCTCCCCGGCGGCGAGCGGTTGGAACTTGCCGCGGCTCTCCTGCGGCGCGACGACGACGGCTTCCGCATCCGGTTCCGCTGGACGCCGGAGCATCTGACGTTCGGCGAAGTGCTGGAGACGGCAGGGCGGGTGCCGTTGCCGCCGTACATCAAGCGCGACGCGACTCCCGGCGACGACGCGGCCTACCAGACGGTGTACGCCCGGCACGAGGGGGCGGTGGCGGCGCCGACCGCCGGGCTGCACTTCACTCCGGCGGTGCTGGCCGAGCTTGCCGAGCGCGGCGTGCGCACCGCCGAGCTGACGCTCCATGTGGGGGCCGGAACGTTCAAACAGGTGAGCGGCGACATCGTGCGGCACGCGATGCACGAGGAGCGCATCGTGGTGAGCGTGGATGCGTTGCGGACACTGGCGCAGCAGGCACATGCCCGGGCCGCCGCGCCGGCAGGCTCTCCGTTCGTCGTGGTCGGCACCACGAGCCTGCGGACGTTGGAATCGCTCTACTGGTTCGGGGCACGGTTGCTTCTCGGTGAGGCGGTGGACGCGGCGGAGCCGGCGGTGGGGCAATGGGACCCGTATCGGCTTGCATCAACGGGCGCAACGCTCCCTGAGCCGGCGCAGGCACTGGACGCGGTGCTCGACTGGTGCCTGCGCGTTGGGCGCGATGCGGTCGCCGGGAGTACCTCCATCATCATCGTTCCCGGCTACCGTGTGCGTCTGTGCGACGTGCTGATCACCAACTTCCATCAGCCGCACAGCACGTTGCTCCTGCTTGTGGGCGCCATCCTGGGCCGTGATCTGCTGCAGCGCGTCTACCGCTCGGCGCTTGAGGAAGGGTACCGCTTCCTTTCGTACGGAGACAGTTCGATGCTGAGCGTGAAGCGTTAGCGTGGAGCGTT
>CAZJYH010000326.1:3972-5846 GCA_964549365.1 uncultured Alphaproteobacteria bacterium | reverse complement strand
CGTGGTTCCTTCTGCCGGAGGTGAAGCCGCATGTGGTCCCGAACGCACGGCGCATCGGGCGCATCGAGCAGATCCGATCCTTCTTTCAGCGCCCTCTTCCGCGCGTTCGCCTGCTGCAATTCTTCTGCTTCACGCTCTCGTTCTCCACGCTCATCGGCGGCATGGCGCTGTACCTCGAACGACAGTTCCACTACGACGCGGAACACACCGGCTACATCTACGCCTTCTCCGGGTTGATCGGCGCCGCCATACAGGGAGGCCTTCTCGGCAGGCTCGTCAAGAGCAACGGCGAGCAACGGCTCTCGGCGATCGGCTTCATATCGATGGCGATCGGCTACGGGCTGCTCGGCTGGACGTTCGGACTGATCCCGCTGCTGGTGATCGTGGTGTTCGGCTCGTTCGGCTCCGCCGTGTCGCGCCCGGCGCTCACCACGCTGCTGACACAGTCGGTGACGCGCGCCGAACAGGGGGCGGCGCTCGGCGTCAGCCAGTCGTTGCAGAGCATCGCGCAGATCCTCGGGCCGCTGATCGCCGGATGGCTGATCGAGCACGCGCTGCTGAAGGAGTACGGTCTCGTGGCGGCCTCGTTCGCGCTTCTCGGGGCGTTCTTCTCGATGCGATACCGCAACATGCCTCCCGCTCCGGAGCCGGAGGTGCCGGGCGTTGAGCCGCGAGCGTGACGGTGCTCCGCATGCAGCCGGAGGTGTCGCATGAAGTGTGACGCGCCGCCGAGCGATCGGCTGTGTCTCAGTTTGAGGGATGGGGCCTCGCAGGCACCGTACGGCTTCCCTGGGGGAGCAGGCCGCCGCTTCGCGGCCCGGTGGTTCGAGAAGGCGTCGATTGCCATGGATAGGCCGCCGCTACGCGGCTGAGAGATCCTCCGGCCCGTGCGCCGGAGACGCGACGTATTGATAGGCCCACGATGACCGCCGGCCGTCCATGCAAACCGAGACAGACCGAGCGATCGACCCGCTTGCACGGCCGCGTTCCATGTGAGAAGTTCCGTTTCAGGCATCGTGCCGGCGTCGAACGCGGCACCGTTTTTTCCCCTCGGCCCGATCTCAAAGTGCCTTGACATGCGCCGCCGCCGACGGCAGTTTGCGACGCATCATTCAGATCGCGCGGCCGCTTGTATGCCGAGCGATCGGCGGCACAAATCAATGATTTCGTCTCCATGAAATTTCCGGCGTTCCTGCTTCTTCTGTTGCTCGTCGCCGCGTCGTTGCGCGCGCAGCCGTCCGTGTTCCGTTCGTCGTCCGCCGCCGCGGCCGCGGCCGAGGCCCGCGTGACGGTGTCCACCGATGGTCGTGACGGGATCTCGATCCGGATCGAAGGGCTTCGGCTGCATCGCACGGATGTGGGGGGGAGCTCGATCATCGCCCCGAACCTCTCACGATATCTCGCCGTGGCCGACTCCAACACCGTTCCCGGCCTCTCGTTCACGCTCGCCGTGCCGTTCGATGCGATGGACGTACGCGCGGAGCTGGTCGCGAGCACGCCGGGGACCGACGGCGTGGCGCTGACGAATCGCGACCGCCTGCACACGGCCTCCGGCCCGGTCCTCGCGGTGGGAGGGACGGCGGTGATCCGGGGCCTGCGGACGATCGCGGTGCGATATGCGCCGGCAAGGGTGGAGGCAGGGCGCGCGACGGTCCCCGCGGCCGCGACGCTGCGCATCACGTGGCGCCGTACGGGCGTTGACGCGGGGAAGATGGGAAGGCCGCGCGCGGAGTCGCCGTCGATGGAGATCGTGCTGCGCGATGCGATGCTCAACTACGATCAGGCGAAGGAGTGGCGCCGCCCCGAGGGGGGGAGGCGTTCGCCGAAGAGTGCCGGGTTGTGGCGCGAGGTCGCCCAGGAGGTGGCCGACGCGT
>CAZJYH010000326.1:0-3962 GCA_964549365.1 uncultured Alphaproteobacteria bacterium | reverse complement strand
GTTGTGGGGGATGGAACGCGCGGTGGTGATCTCCACCGGCTCCGACGGCGTCTACAGTCTGAGCGGCGCGGAGCTGGCGGCCACGGGCGCCTCCGGACTGCTCGGCGCGCCGATCGATCGGCTGCGTCTGCGCGTGGGCGCGCTCCCCGTGCGGTTCTTCGTGGACGACCGCGGCAGTGACGGCTCGTTCGATGCGAACGACCGACTCGAGTTCGTCGGCCGGCGCCATCCATCGGACGAGCCCGGGTTCTACTACAGCGATATCACCGACACGAACGCCTACGTGCTCCGCTGGGACGGCGCGGGAACGGCCCTTCCGCGCACCGGGAGCGCGGGCGGAGCGGGCGCTGCGCCGGCGCTTGCGGCGTACGACTCCACGCTGCACATCGAGCGCGAGAACATCTACTTCCCGGGGCCGACCCCCTCGCTGATCCCCGGAGGCGACGCCTTCACGGTGCATGTCTCGAACCGTGTGCGACTGGAGCGTTTCTACTGGGAGCGCCTGCTCTATCCGTTCCAGGCCGTGCTGCGCTTCGATTGCTCGCCGGCGTATCGCGATCGCGCCAACACGGTGGTCGGCGTGCACCTGGTGGGCGTGGCGGACGTCGGCAACGCGCCGCACAGCCTGAGCCTTCGCCTGAACGGCATCGAGATCGGGCGCCCGGTGATCGCGCCGGAATCCGACACGACCGTGGCGATCAGCGTGCCGACGAACTTCCTGCTCAACGGCAGCAACGAGCTGACCGTGGCGCCGCTGGTTCCCGACGGTGAGGACCCCACCGCGTACGGCGCCGGGATTCACACGTTCTACGTGGACTATCTGGAGCTGCGCGGATCGTGGCTGCCGACGGCCTGGGACGACGCGCCCAAGGTGAGCATGCCGGCCGATGCCGACGGGCCGCGCCGCGCCTACGTGAGCGGCTTCAGGACTCCGCCGACGACGGCGCTTTCGGCCGATGTGCGCGTGCCGGTGGATTCCGTACAGCGCGGGCGGCTGTATCGGGTGATCTCCCGCCAGTTCGACGACGTGGCGCTTCGGCAGTACCCGGGATTCGTTGCGCAGATCGGCGACACGCAGATCACCACCCCACCGTTCGCGGCCGGCATGATGCTGATCGAGGTGGGGCCAAGCGGTTCGGTGGTGCGGAGCAGGTTCTATGAGATGTATGCCGGCGGCGACGCCGCCATCGATGCCGGGCTTGCCGACGCGCTGGCGTTCCTGCAGGGGGTGCCGCAGGGGAACACGGTCATCGCGGGCTTCACGGTCGGCACGGCGAACCGGCCGGTGCTCCCCGCCGAGCTGAACGCCGCGTTCGCCGCGCTCGGCAGCACGAAGGCCCAGGGGAACAACTTCGTGGCCTCGTGGGCGTTCGCCGCGCGCAAGGGGGACCCCTCGACGGCGACCGAGGCGTACGCGCACTACGAGGAGAACTCACGCGGCGTGTCGATCGACGCGTTCATTCCCGATGCGGCGGGGGATCGATATCGCGCCGCCGTGACGCTCGACGGCCCTCCGGGACGCGAGTACCAGCTCGGCGCCCCGTTGCCCGCGCCGTTGCGCTACCACGCGGACGACTCGTTGACGGCCCCTGCGAACCGCGCCGACATGATCATCATCACACATCCGGCGTTCCGTGCCGACGCCGAGCGGCTGGCCGCGTATCGCTCGGCGCATCCGCCCGCGCCCGGCCCGTTCGTGGTGCGCGTGGTGGACGTGAACACCGTGTACGACGAGTTCTCGAACGGCGTGAAGTCCGCTCCCGCCATCAATCGGTTTCTTCAGTACGCCGATTCCAACTGGGCGGCGCCGAGCCCCGGCTACGTGTTGTTGTTCGGCGACGCGTCGTGGGATCCGATGCGGCGGCTGCCGGGCTCGAGGACGATCGACTACGTTCCCACCAACGGCATCCCGGCCACCGACTACACTTACACGGTGCCGGTTGGCGACACGGTGGAGTACGCGTGGCAGCAGGTGATCGGCCGTCTGCCGGCCGCGAGCGCGGGCGACGCGCGCGCGATGGTGGACAAGATCATCGACTACGAGAGCAAGGCCCCCGCCCTCTGGAACAAGCGGTTCGTCTTCCTCGCCGGCGGTGCCACCGAGGAGGAGGTGGCGCGGCATGTGGAACAGAACATGGGGCTGGCGCGCGACTACGTGCTGTCGGACTTCTTCCGCGGCGATACCGCGATGATCCAGCGGACGGGGAAGGATCCGGACCTGCGTTTCCCCGACTCGAAGGACGCGGAGTGGGCGCGCTCCGAGGTGAACAAGGGGGCGATCTGGATGAACTTCTCCGGGCACGGCGCCACCGACATCGCCGATCTGGACTACGGCTTCCCCGAGCAGTTCGACAACGGCGATCGGTATTTCATGCTCGGGACGTTTTCATGTCAGACCGGCGCGTTCGCCGAGCCCTCGGTGCAGGTGCGCAACGAACGCTTCCTGACGTATCCGGGGAGGGGGGCGATCGCGGCGATCGGGGGAACCAGTTTCTCGTTCCCGTACCTGGACATCAACTTCAAGCAGCAGATGTTCGCGCAGATCACGCAGCCCGCGCCGGGTGAGCCGAGGTATGCCCGTGTGATCGGAGCGATCTTCACGATCGGGAAATACGAAGCGTACTTCCGGCAGTATACCGGAGGGTCCTCGTGGTGGCTGAACGGTGTCGACGGCTACTTCAACCGCAACACGCTGCTGATGTACAACCTGCTCGGCGACCCGTCGATGCGCCTCGGTGTGAGCGACAGCGCAGAGCTGGCGTTCACCGATGTGGCCGCAACCAACCTTTCCGGCAACGCGGAGCCCGCGCCGGGTGATTCGGTGATAAGGGTGCGCGCGCGGCTGTGGAACTACGGCATGCCCAGTTTCCCGGTCGACTCGTTTCCGGTGGTGGCGTCGATCGTCGATCGGCAGCAGGAGCGCCGCGCCGACACGACGTGGGTGATCGGGCTGGAGCGCTCGCGGGATCTCACCTTCACGCTCCCCATCGCGAAGGAGGCGGGGGAGTACACGATCCGCATCGAGGCGGACCCCGAGGCGACGGTACCGGAGCATTATCGTGACGACGACGACACCACCTTCACGCTGCGGATCCGCGGCAATCAGGTGCAGGTGATCGACCCGTTGCCGTTCGGTCGCCAGACGAGCCACGAGAGCATCACGATCCGGCTGTTGAACCCACCGACCGGTCCGGGGGCGGAGTTCATGCTGGACACCACGCCGCGCTTCGATTCGCCGGCGCGGTTGACGAGCCGGCAGACCGGGACCGTGAGCGCCGAGGAGCTTGCAACCACGTGGACGTTCTCGATCCCGGCCGGGCTGCGCTCGGCATCGCGATTCTGGTGGCGCGCGACGTCAATGGCCGGCGACACGGCGCTCGTGGGGAAGTATCCGATCTCCGAGAGCTTCACGGTGGCCGACCCGTCGGCCGGTGAGTACGTGATCGGCGGGGCCGACCAGATGGCGCGGGCGCAGATCGTGAATCTGGTGAACGCCTCGGACGGCGTCGGGCCCGGCGCGCGGCGCGTGCCGATCTACATGAAGGTGCACGGGCAGAGCGCGTTCGATACCACGCGCGAGCCGCGCGTCGACATTCAGAACTTCGTGGAGCGCAACTCGTCGGTGGTGATCATCGACGGCAAGGATTACAACCGCCCCGCCGACGACGGCATCAACATGGTGATGTTCCGGGGCGGCCGGGCGTACGGCTCGCGACAGGCGTTCGCGTTCTATCGCTCGGAGGATGTGGATCGATTCCTCGCGGTGGTCGACACGATTCCGAACGATGTGCTGGTGATAGCGTGGGCCAACGGCGTGGCGTTCGATCTGCCGCACCGTCCGGCGGAGGTGCGCGCCGCGCTGCGACGCCTCGGGGCAAGCCAACGCGTGATGGACAGCATCTGGCGCGAGGACAGTTACGCGCTGATCGGCGGCAAGACGCTGCCGCCCGATCGCGTGCGCG
>CAZJYH010000325.1:0-5851 GCA_964549365.1 uncultured Alphaproteobacteria bacterium | reverse complement strand
GGCTGAGACGCACCTGTTTGCCGGAGCGAACGTTCGTTACCGCCCTGTCCTTCTCGAACCGGCCGGAGCAGACGCGCAGGAA
This sequence comes from uncultured Alphaproteobacteria bacterium, assembly GCA_964549365.1. Classification (GTDB taxonomy): domain Bacteria; phylum Bacteroidota; class Ignavibacteria; order OLB7; family OLB7; genus JAFDZV01. The sequence goes on along the minus strand of CAZJYH010000325.1, from coordinate 5,769 downwards.
CGCCACGCGATCGCGATGCTGCTTGTCCATGTTCGCCTGAATCTTGAAGACGAATCCCGTGAACGTGGGGTCGCTCGGCTCGAGCACGCCGTGATCCGTGCGGCGTGCCCCCGGTCGTGGAGCATGCTCGACGAAACTGTTGAGGAAGATGTCGACGCCGAAGTTGTTGACCGCGCTGCCGAAGAACGTGGGGGAGATGGCGCCGGTGAGAAAGCCGTCCTCCTGAAACTGCGCGCCGGCGGCGTCCAGCAGTTCGAGATCCTCGCGAAGGGCCGCAAGTTCGCGACCGCCGATCACCGCCTCCACCTTCGGATCGTTCAGATCGGTCAGCTCAACCGGAGCGCGGTACGCGCCGTGCTCGGTGCGCTGGTACAGGTGCGCTTGCCGAGTCAGTCGATCGTAGACGCCGGTGAAGTTGTGCCCTGCGCCGATCGGCCAGTTGATGGGGAAGGGGGCGATGCCGAACTCCCCTTCGAGCTCATCGATCAGGTCGAGCGCCGGGCGTCCGGGCCGATCCATCTTGTTGATGAACGTGAAGATCGGGATGCGACGAATGCGGCACACCTCGAAGAGCTTGCGCGTCTGCGGCTCGATCCCCTTGGCCGCATCGATCAGCATCACGGCGCTGTCGGCGGCCGTCAGCGTGCGATACGTGTCCTCCGAGAAATCTTCGTGCCCCGGCGTATCGAGCAGGTTGATGGTGTGCCCGTGATACTCGAACTGCAGCACCGTGCTGGTGATCGAAATGCCGCGCTGTTGTTCCAGCTCCATCCAGTCCGACGTCGCACGCCGTTGATTGCGCCGCGCCGTCACCGAACCGGCCAGACGCACGGCTCCGCCGTACAGCAACAGCTTTTCGGTGAGCGTCGTCTTGCCGGCGTCCGGGTGCGATATGATCGCGAACGTGCGGCGCCGGGCTATCTCCTGTGCAATCTCCGTCTCCATGATGCTCGTGAGGGGAATGATGGATAATTCGTTTACGTATAAGTGGGCAAAGATACATGGATCGCTCGCCGACGAAATGTAAAAGATCGCGTCGGCGTCTTCGCCGGTGTTGTTGTCGGAGGGGCGCCGCCGCCGGCATGCGCCGGGTGGACACGCACCGCATGAGGCCCCGGCACACATGCGATCGATTCCCGTCGTAGTCGCGGAGTCGATCCGGCGGCCGTCGTCCGGTGCTGTCGCATCACCGCGCTTCTCGTCGCGGTTGCCTGCGCGAGCCTCGATGAGCCCGCACATCCTCCCCGTCGCATCCGGCTCGGGTCGGTACCCTGGGGGAGGGGTGCCAAAGAATGTACTGTCGACTATCTCTCTCCGAAACTAGATTCCCGGCGTCTTTTGATACCGGACGCACGGCAACAGTTGGCCTTGATAAATCTCATCCGCATCGAATCGTCGGCTGTGTCAACATTTTCCGCATAACCGACATCGGCGCGGCACTATTCAATATTCAGGAGAAGTGATGATCAACGAACAATTCGCGAAGATTCTCGCGGGATCCACCCGAGACGTCGATCCGTTGCCTGTCGCTTGACGCTGAACATCGAAATGTCATCGGATGGTCGCACACCGGTGAAATGAACATGTCTCTGCGTTGTTGCGGCGGGCGTTTGTTGAGTGGCGCACGAAGTGCTATTGGTACCAGGATGCCGGGGCGGCTCGTCAGATGTGTGGCGGCGCCGTTCCGGCATCGATTTATGAGGTGCGTCGTGCAGTGTTACGCGGTCCGGCGATGAGCTGCCGATCGTTGTCGCCGCGCGGATGGGGAACCGCGGTGATGTGGACGAGATCTGCCGCGGGGCTCTTCGAGACCGCCCCGGGAGTCATCCGTTCCAGAACTGCCGATCGAGGCTGCGATATTGAATCGCCTCGGAGAGATGTTCCGATGCGATCCGATCGGCCCCGGCCAGGTCGGCGATCGTGCGCGCCACCTTCAGGATCTTGTCGTATGCGCGGGCCGAGAGCCCGAGGCGGGCCATGGCCATCTTCAGCAGATCCTGACCGGCGGCGTCGAGCGCGCAGTGGCGAGCGATATCGCGTGATCCCATGTCCGAGTTCTTGAAGATTCCGTTCTGTTGTGCGAACCGTCGTGCCTGCAGCATGCGGGCGGTGATCACCCGGCCTCGGATCGCTTCCGACGGCTCGCCGGTGGAGCGCGCTGCCAGTTCCTGATACTTCACCGCCGTCACCTCGCAATGAATATCGATCCGATCCAGCAGCGGGCCGGAGATGCGCGCCATGTAGCGCTGTATCTGCTGCGGCGCGCAGGTGCATTCCGCGTTCGGGTTGCTGAAGTTTCCACAGGGACAGGGGTTCATGCTGGCGATCAGCATGAAGTTCGACGGGAAGGTGAGGCTCAATTTCGTGCGTGAGATCGTGATGCGGTTCTCCTCGAGCGGCTGACGCAGCACCTCCAGCACGTTGCGCGCGAACTCCGGCAGCTCGTCGAGGAACAACACGCCATGATGCGCCAGCGATATCTCGCCGGGGCGAGCGATGCCGAGCCCGCCGCCGACCAGCGCCGCGTCGGAGATCGTGTGGTGCGGGCTGCGGAAGGGGCGCTGCGCCACCAGGGCCGAGGTGTGAGGCAGGATCCCCGCCACGGAGTGGATCTTCGTCGTCTCAAGCGCCTCCTCGAACGTCATCGGCGGCAGCAGGCTCGGGATGCGCTTGGCGATCATCGTCTTGCCGGCGCCGGGAGGCCCCACCATGATCACGTTGTGCCCACCGGCGGCCGCCACCTCGATCGCTCGTTTCACGTTCTCCTGCCCCTTCACATCACTCATATCCAGCGTCGATGCGTCGTGGCCGTTGAAGATCTTCGCCTTGTCGACCCGATGCGCGACGGGGGCGGATCGTCCTTCGAGCAGATCCACCGCCTCCTGCAGTGTGGCCACCGGCAACACGGTCAGTTCATCCACCAGTGCCGCCTCGTCAGCATTCTCGCGCGGCAGCATCATCGTGGTAAGTCCGGCATCGCGTGCGGCGACCGCGATCGGAAGCACTCCGTGCACCGGCCGCACGCTTCCGTCGAGCGCCAGTTCGCCGAGCATCACCAGTGAGCGCAGAGGGTCGATGGGGATCTGTCCGGTGGCCGCGAGGATCCCCACCGCGATCGGGAGGTCGAAGCCCGATCCCTCCTTCCGAATGTCCGCCGGGGCCAGGTTCACCGTGTACCGTTTGATCGGCATCACGAGCCCGCTGTTCTTGATCGCGGCACCCACCCGCTCGCGGCTTTCGCGCACCGCGCTGTCCGGCAGGCCCACAAGCGTGAAGGAGAACATCGCGCTCTCGACATGCGTTTCGATTTCCACGATGATGGCGTTGATGCCGAGAGTGCTTCCGGAGCGTACGTGAGAAAACATGGGCGCGCTCGATCAATGTGTGGCCCGGTCGCGACGGAACGTCGTCGAGGGCTGCATGAAATCGAGGGGAGCGTGTGTGATGGAGAGAGGGTTGCGACCGGTCGAAATTATGAAGATTCGGATTTCCGGCAACGGATCCGAGGCGACCGGGGACTGAAACAATCCGCGGCCGTGCGCGAAGCACGACGGGCCCATGCATTCCGCACGAGCCCGTCGTCATTCTCATCGGTCGCCCGGTGGGCGCAGCCTAGCGCACCACGGTGATCTGCGTCGAGGTGTGCATGCCGTTCTGGGCGATGTCCACCCGATAGACGCCGCTGGAGAGCGAGGCGACGTTCAGCGTGCGCGAGTAACGGCCGGCATAGCCGAGCGCTCCCTCGGTGCTCATCACCTTCACGCCGAGCATGTCGTAGACGCTGATCTCCACGTCGCCGGAGCGCGGAATCTGGTACTCCACGGTCACCGTGCCGGTGGCCGGGTTCGGGTGCGTTCCGTTGATCGCAATGCGCGCGGCCGACTCATCATGCGCCGGCACGGCGGCCGGCAACCCGAAGACCGTGCGATCGAGGCGCACCTTCTGGAAATACTGGAACGTCTCGGAGAACGGACCGCGATCGGCCGGCTGGTTGCCTGCGTCGCTGCTGATGTCGGACACGATGAACGCATACATGCCCGGCTTGCTGCGGGCCTGGAACGTGATCGGGAACTCCATGCCACCGTCGACCACCGTGCCGACTCCCGCCGTTGCCGGGTACTCGATGCTCGCGGTGTCGCTGGTCTCGCCGACGAAGTCCTGAATGACCACCGGATCGTGCCAGGTCGCGCCGCCGTCGGTCGAGCCGACGGCCCACAGGCGGAAGTAATAGAATCCATCCTCACTCTGAAACGGTCCCTCGTCGGTCTGCGAAGCGGCCGAGAATACGACGGCGACATGCCGGCCGTCGTCGCCGAGCACGAGGTTGGGATACGAGACGTAATCCATGCTCGGCTGCGTCTTCGTGGCGACCGCGCGGCCGAGACCGAGGCCCTTTGTGGTGTCGGTGAGCGCGGCGAGAACCGGCGCGTTGCTGCCTGGGCGCCAGACGTAGATGCCCTGCTGAGCGTACAGGTAGTTGACGGTTCCGTTCGTCGTGATGATCGGCTCCTCGCCGTTGTACACCATGTCGAGATTGCCGCCGACGCGCAGCGTGTCCGTGTCGTTCAAGGGGTTGACCGCCGGGAGCGCGAGCACGGGGTCGCTCCACGAGTTGCCGCCGTCGGTGCTCTCGGCGAAGTAGGTGCCGCTGGTGCCGCCGATGTTGCCGGACGCATGGTAATACGCCAGGCCGATCTTGCCGGCCGGGGATACCGCGAGCACGTTGCGGCCGCCGCTCGACGTGGAGACCGATTGATCGTTGACGATCTGCCACTGCGCCGTCGATCCGAGGTCCGCCACGGCGACGTGCACGGGATCGTCGTCCTCGCGTGTCGGCGTCGACTTCGGGCTGAGCGTGGCCACCACTACCTCCTTGGCGGCATTCTTCGGGCTGATCACCATGGCGGGCCAGATCACGCCGGCACCCTGGTCACCGTCGCGACCGGTGAACGACAAGCGCTCGAACGTGCCGGTGCGCGTGAACGACGTGGAGCCGGCGGTGCCGGTGTAGACCAGCGTGCGCGTGCCCTGTCCATCGGGATCGCCGTGGCATGCGATGTACGGCGCGCCGGCACCGGAGATCGCCAGGTACGGGAAGCCGAGCCGGAAGCCCGGCTGGATCTCGCGCGCCGCCTGCCAGGTTGCGCCGCCGTCGTTGGAGTAGGCGTACCCGACGCGTCGGGTCGTCGAGACCGTCGCAGAGTCGTCGCCCGTCAGAGCGAGCATGTACGCCGTATGGAGCTTCTGTGGATCGTCCTTGTCAACCACCAGACGGCCGTGGATCATGCCGTTGCTCTGATAGTCGTAGAAGCCGCCGAGCCCCGTCGGGACCGCGCCGTTGCGCAACTGCAGCGGCGCAGAGAGCGGCTGTGCCGAGGCTGTGGTCGTATGTGAGGCCGCACCGGGCGCCGCCTCGGTCGGGAGCGCCTGCGTCGGCACCTCTGGGCGTGCCGTCGGCACGACAATCCTCTGTGCCGACAGAGGTGAGGCGCCGAGGCAAATCGTCGCGCCGATTGCAATGAGTCGCGATCTTTTCATGATGGGTCTCCGGAGATAACGATGAACTTCCATCGGGATGGGCAATGGTACGGGTTCCTAATATCGTACAATTTCCGAGAAATAGCATCGGCCCGGAGGTGGGGCGGCGTCCCCGTTTGCATGACCGGCCGGCGGCCTTCGCCCGCATAGGTCGCACCCACTGCGCTTGATATCCGGCGGTCGCCGCAAGCGTATCGATCGGCCGTGTCTCAGACGCTCGAGACGGATGAT
>CAZJYH010000324.1:0-5861 GCA_964549365.1 uncultured Alphaproteobacteria bacterium | reverse complement strand
GACGGCGTGGTGCTCGATCGCACGCCGTTCTACGCCGAGATGGGCGGACAGTTGGCGGACCACGGCGAGCTGGTGGTCGGCGGGGAGCGTTATGCCGTGACGGACGTCCGGAAGATCGGCGGCGCGTTCCTGCACATCGTCGACGCGGAGGAGCTTCCGGCCGCGGCCGGTGAGAAGGCCCACGCCGCCATCGATGTGAAGCGCCGCGCGGCCATCCAGCGCAATCACTCCGCCACGCACATCGTGCACGAGGCGCTGCGCCGTGTGCTCGGCACGCACGTGCAGCAGGCCGGCTCGCTGGTGGCGCCCGATTATCTGCGCTTCGACTTCAACCACTTCGACAAGGTGGGCGAGTCCGAGATGCGCGCGATCGAGGAGATGACCAACGCGAAGATCCGCGAGGCGATCGCCGTCGTCACCGAGGAGATCGCGATCGAGGAGGCGCGCCTGGTGCCGAACGTGAAGATGTTCTTCGGCGACAAGTACGGCTCGCGCGTGCGCGTGGTGACGATCGACCCCGCGTTCTCCGTCGAGTTCTGCGGCGGCACGCACGTGGCCAACACGGCCGATATCGGTCTGGTGAAGATCGTCTCCGAGAGCAGCATTCAGGCGGGCGTGCGGCGCATCGAGGCCGTCACGGGCACCGCCGCCGACGAGCTGCTGTTCCGGCGCTACAACGAGATCGAGCGCCTCTCGCGGCGGCTCGGCGTATCCGATCGCGAGCTGTACGAGAAGGTGGAGGCGCTGCTGGAGGAGAAGAAGGAGCTGGAGAAGGAGCTGGCCGGCGCGCTGGTGGCGAAGGCCGCGGGCGGGCTGGACGACATCCTCGCCGGTGCTGTCGAGGCCGGCGGCGTGCGCGTGGCCTGGGGGCGCGTGGACGCCGCCGATGTGGACGCGCTGAAGGCGGTGGGCGACGACCTGCGCAACCGCCTGAAGAGCGGCGTCGGGATGCTCGGCGCGGTGATCGACGAGAAGGCGACGCTGGTCTGCGTGGTGACGGACGATCTGGTGGGGCGCTTCAGCGCCGGGAAGATCGTCGGCGCGGCCGCGAAGCTGGTGGGGGGGGGCGGCGGCGGCAAACCGCATCTGGCCACGGCCGGAGGCAAGGACGTGGCCCGGCTGGACGAGGCGCTGGCGCACACGGCGGAGATCGTGGCGGAGAAAGGATGAAGTATGAATTATGAAGGATGAAGGATGAATCGCGTGGGACGGCGGACGCTCGCGCGAGCGTCCGCCGGACGGCATTGAACCGGCCGTACGCCGACACGGTTTCGCATTCAGCATTCCTAATTCAACATTCCCCTTCCCCCTGCAACAAAACGTACGCCGGGTGACATCGGGTACGGCGGCCGTGTCAACATTCAGGGCGAAACGAATGTCCGGCCGCGTACGACGCCGGAGTTGAACGTCCGGTGGTCGTTCCCTTGCGCGAGCGCTCCCCTTGATCGCACCAGAAAACTGTAGAACCTGCCCATGAACACGTCACAGCTTCGTTCCGTGCTGGCCGCTCTCATCGCGTTGTCGCTTCCGGCGGCGCTCAGTGCGCAGCTTCTCGACGAACCGCACGAGCATGCCGTCTGCGGGATGCAGGCGTTCAACGGAGTGGACGCGGGCGCCGCGCTCGCCAACACGGCCCGCAACGCCCCGGCCGTCTATCGCAATATCATGGAGCGGAGCAAGGCCCCCTCGCGCCTCTCGCCGCTCTCCGCCTCCGTTGTGACCACCCACCAGTTCAACGTGCTCAATCGGGTGACGCAGCAGTTCGACGAGGTGACGGGCGTGCTGGTCTTCACCGGCCGTCGCGCGCGCATCTGGGTGGACGTGGCGGACACGGCGCGGATCAAGAAGACGACGATCGCGGCGCTGGCGCGCGGGCTGGACACGGCCACGGCGGCGACATCGCGGAACGCGAACAAGGGATTGATCGAGAACGATGAAGAGGTGTTCGGGCAGGCACCCCCCAATCAGTTCAGCCCGGAGGCCCCGAACGTGGAGGACTTCCTGCTGACGGATATCCAGGACAACATCGCGGGGGGCGCGGTCCTTGGCTACTTCTTCCCGCTGGATCAGACGGACGTGCCGGGCTCGAACCAGATGAACATCCTGTACATCGACTCGCGCGAGGGGCTCGGCAGCCAGTCGGCGACGGCGCTGACGGGAATCCTCAGCACGCTGGCGCACGAGTACCAGCATCTGATTCACTACAACCAGAACCCGAACAGCCAGTCCTTCTACAACGAGGGATGCAGCGAGACGGCCAGCATCCTCTGCGGCTATCGCAGCCGCACAAACGGCACGTACCTCAACGCCTCGAATGTGCCGTTGCTGCGCTGGAGCGACGGCTCGGTCTACACGGATCTCGAGATCGACTATCAGCGCGCGATGAGCTTCGTGCTCTTCTGCTACGAGCAGTTCGGCGAGGCGTTCCTGACGAAGCTGACCTCCTCCCGCTCAAACGGCATGTCGCGCATCACCGACGCGTTGACGAAGGCCGGGAAGACGGGGGATTGGCGGACCACGGTCAAGGGCTTCCAGGTGGCGAACTACGTGCGCAAGAGCTTCACCGATCCGCGCTATATCTACCAGGCCCCGCTCTCGACGTCGACGGCGAAGGTGACGAACGGCTATCTGGACTCGATCCCGACAGGCGGGCAGGCGACGGTGCAGGCGTATGCGGGGATCTACAATCGCTACAGCTTCACGGCCACCGCCGGCATGAGCATCAAGTTCGAGGCCGCGCAGTCCTTCGCGGCCCTGGCGCTGCTCTACCGTGAGAACCAGCTGGTGGAGGTGCGCGAGCTGAACAACGGCGTCTTCAACGCGATCAGCGCGGACTCCGGTTACAACAAGATGGTCTTCACGGTGGTGAACCTCTCGAACGCGGCGCAGAGCATCAAGTGGACGGTGGAGCGCCTCGCGGCCGGCGTTGACGAGGCGGCGGCAATCACGGGTGGGCCGGCGGTGACGAGCATCTCCCCGAACCCCGCGAGCGGACCGGTGCGCGTTGCCTGGCGGACGGCGAACGCGGGAGCGGTCACGATGCAGATGTTCGACATGGCCGGGCGTCCGGTGCGCAACGTCGTAACCGACGACCGGATGGAGGCGGGGGAGCACGAGACCGCCATCGATACGGACGGGCTTCCGGCGGGCGTCTATCTGCTGCGCATCGCGCAGGGAGCGGCGGCGGTGACTCGGGCGGTGAACGTGGTGCGTTGAGCGCGTTCAGCGTGAAGCTCGGCGTTCCAAATTTCAAGTTCCAAGTTCCAAGTTGGGAGCGTTAGGCGTTCAGCGTGATGTGTTGAGCGTGCAGCGAGGCTCTAAGCGCTAAGCTCTAAGCGCTAAGCTCTAAGCACTAAGCTCTAAGTACCACGCACTCCCTGGCCATCCGACCATGACATGAAGCTGTATACTCCCGAGGTGTACAGCTTCTTTCGTTTCGGACGCTTTGTTCTTGGCGCCTTTGCGTGAGATCTTCCCAACGTCCCGCAAGTAATAACCGCGAAGACGCAAGGCACGCGAAGAGGGACGCTACAACAACAGTATCCCCGCCGCCGCAAGTGGATACGCGACGGTGACGAGGTAGGCGATCGGGCGGATGTTCACCCCGTGCAGCTCCTCGATGCCGTAGCGCGAGTTCACGATGATCACCGTCATGAAGCTCACCAGCACCACCATGAACGTCAGCCAGAACAGAAGATCCGCGCGCGTCAGGTAGTCCGAGCTGGGCGTGATGTTCGAGAGCGCGATCGAGAAGGTGATGATGCCGAGGAACGTCCCCACGCTCACCTCGCCGAGGTTCTCGAACGAGATGTCTCGCACGTACAGCAGCGCGATCGCCACGAAGCCGATCAGCACCAGCGGCAGGATGATCTCCAGGAACGGACCGGTGAACTTCCGCTTCACGAGCAGACGAAACGCGAACGTCTTGAACGTCGTCAGCTCCCCCTCGCGGTTCTCCGGGTCGCCGCGCATCGCGCTCGAGATCCGGTTGTCCACCGTCACGAAGTAGTTCATCTTGTTCCACGCGCGCACCTTGAAGCGCTCGAAGATCCGCGTGTCGTCGTCGAGGCTCCGCTGATCGAACGAGATCCGCAGCCGATCGGCCGGGTCCAGGATCTCCACCTTGATCGCGATCTCCTGCTCGTCGAGCGGGTAGTCGCGCAGCTCGTAGTCGTTGTGGAACTGCGCCGACGCCTTGTACAGCCGGTAGAGCATCGGCCCGTCCATCTTCTCGATCACCAGCTCCTTGTTGCTCTCGGTGGGCCTGATGTTCTGGAACACGATGTTCCGCTCCGCATCGCGGAAGGCCGTGTCCAGCTTCACCCAGTAGAAGAAGTCCGCGCGGAACGTGTTCGTGTTCACGTCGATGTCGTACATGTCCTGCACGTCCACGCCGATGAACACGTTCGGGATCAGTTTGCGCTCGCGGTTCATCTGCTCCGGCATCGAGTAGTACTCGCCGCGGCGGTACATCGCGAAGTCCACATCGCGCGTCATCACGCCGTTCGAGTCGAACGCGTAGACGTCGTCGGCGCCGGCGATCTTCCTGCCGCGCAGCGCCGCCAGCGCCGAGCGCACCGTGGCGCGCGTCAGCCCGGCGCGGTCGCTCAGCGTGTCCGACGCGCGACTCAGGATCTCCACCGCGTCGGCGCAGCGCTTCACGAAGAACGGAGCCGAGGGGGAGGCGAAGTACTCCGGCCACGCGGCACGGTACTGGTCCAGATCCGCGCGCAGCGCCTTCGGCAGCGCGTCGTTGGCGCGCCCCATCACCACCAGACGGTTGCCGCTTTTGCGCCCGAACGCCTGCAGCGCCGCCAGGCTGGAGATGTAGCGCCCGCCCACGATCGTCAGCCCCTCGTACCGGCCGTCCAGGAACGCCAGCACCTTGTCGCCCAGCTTGTTGTGCGTGTTGATGATGATCGGCGTCGCGGTCTCCGACGGGTTCGCGCGATAGAACGCTTCGGCCTCCGCGAACAGCGCATCCGGCGTGAAGCCCTCCGCCTTCGCCGCCACCCCGAACGTGTGCCCGATCGTGATCCCCGCGCCGGCGAGCGCCCTGCGGAACGTCGTGTCGAGCGCGTAGTCCGTCTCGGTCACCATGTTGGCGCGCTTCACGCCGAGCGCATCGCGCATGTAGGCCACCAGATCGTACGGGACGTCGTCGTCGTTGCCGGTGAAGATCGTGGAGGCCCCGAAGTCGCCGGCGTTCCTGTCCGCGTTGATCGCGATCACGGGGAGCCCCTCGCGCCTGATCCGCTCGGCGCATGGGAGCAGATCCACCCCCCAGCCGTTGTCCACGGTCATCACAATCGAGGTGTCGGCGGCGATCGCGGCGTAGATCGAATCGGCAACGCGCGCGTTGCTCCGGTTGTCGAACGGCCGCAGCTCCAGCCGCACCCCGTGCAGCGTCCGGTTCAGGCGCTCCAGGTGATCGCGCAGCACGATCTCGTGCAGCATCGCGAACGTCCCCGGCTTCGCCCCGGTTGCCGGCGCCTTCTCCGCCATGTTCGTGTAGCGCGCGATGTAGGCCACGTAGCGGGTTGTGGCGCTCGGGCCCGACATGCGCGGGACGAGCAACGCGAGCAGCGCCGCCGCCGCGAGTGCCGCCGCGATGATCCAGATACGAAGCTTCCGAGATGTCGGCATGATTGCGATGGGCCCGCCGTGTGTGATGTTAAGCGTATTCCGGAATCAGCAATTGGATATTCCGAGTGTCATTGCGAGACAAATGGCGCACAGGCACGCTGTTCCTTGGGCAGGAAACAACCAAGGTCTTCGCGAGGAGGAGCGAAGCGACGACGTGGCGATCTCGCCGGGCTCGCACGGCAATACGGCGAGGTTGCCGCGCTCCCTGCGGTCGC
>CAZJYH010000323.1:0-5865 GCA_964549365.1 uncultured Alphaproteobacteria bacterium | reverse complement strand
CGTGAAAGAGAAGGAGGTCGAAGAACCGTCGAAGAAATCGAAGGTGGAGGTGATGTCGAGCGAGGTGGTCAAGGTGGAGGAGGGGGAATTCGGCGAGCTGCTCTTCAAGCCGGTCATCGTCGAACGGCAGTCGCAGGCGGAGATGTACCGCGTGTTCGAGGAAAAAGGATATACGTTCCTGTGCCGCGATGGGAAATTCCGCAAATACAAGGAGCCGACGCGCCTCATGCTCGCCGATGAGATCGTGCCGGAGCCGGGCGTGGTGTCAGGCGGGTATTGCACGCATAAGCAGAACAAGGGATGCATCATGGGGCGCGACGACAGCCCCTTCGATAAGACATACTACGGCAAGGGGATGATCTCCTATCCCGATTTCGTGGTGTGTAAATCGGCGATCGTATTCTCGATCGAGCTGAAGACGCCCCGCGAGGGATCGTTTGCAACGTATCTGTCGAAACATTTCTACGACGAGAAAGTGTTCAGCTCCGGCCGGAGCGTTGTGGATGAGCTCGACGCGCGGCGCGGTCTCACCGACAAGGGCGTCGAGATCTGCCTCCTGTTCGATGTTCGCAACGTCACCATAACCGACGATGCCATCACCGACCTGAAGAACAGCATCAAACACAACTCCATGCGGAAGACGTGGTGGTCGAAGAACGTCAACGGCGTGCTCTTCTACCTGAAGAGCGGCCTGACGAAGCGCTTCACGATCGTGGAGATTCTCTCCGGCGAATCGATGGATAACTCCAAACAACAGATGAGTCTGAAGTCGTTCTTCAAACCGAAGTAAAGGAGTGTGGGCGCCGTGTGGATGTCGGATACCGAGCGCTCGGCGTCACACCCCCCCCCCTGCGCCGCGACACGCTGCCGGAACGCCAAAAGGGGAAGAGCGTCGGCCCGATTCCTTCGAGAACATGTCGTTATGCGATGCAATCAATTGATGATGCGCCGGTGTGATGCGGGGCTCGGTCTTTGCGGCATGACGGCGGCCGGACGGACCGATTCGGCAATAGAGTAGAAATTGAGTACCAACCGGACACAATTCCGCCGTACTTTGCATCCGTACAGAAGGTCCCCCGCCCGTCAACAACATTCGTGCACATTCCCGACCGATCGCGGAACGATAGATATCGCTCGCAATCAACAGCCGACGGTTGATGTCCACCGGTATGCCGATGGGGCTCATCCGGATATTCCGTCACGTGGAGCGCACGCTGGTCCTGACGTTGGTCCTTTGTTCACGTACGACCGATTTCTCTCCTCTCTGAACTCCATATACGATGTCGGTGCATAGGGATCCCCTCGATGGGTTTCTCCGGTGCACCCTCATGGGCATGTGAATTTCGTCGACGGCGATTTCGTGCCCCGGCCCTTCCGCCGTGATGTTCGACCCCTCGGACAACATGGGCGAAAATCGGAGGGAAGGCCGTGCATTGCCCGGAGCGCGCATGTGTGCGCCGCCGAAGGCGATGTACTCATTCAGATTACCAATCAATGTGCCCCCGTCCCGGCGGGTGTCGTGGCGGTGCGCATCGCGGCGCATGTGGCGCTTACATCAACTCAACTTCCAACAGCGAGGATCGACCATGGCCGGTAATGTCTATGTCTTCAACGGCACGCCCAACACGATGGCGCTCATTCTGAACAACACCATCCTGAGCCTGTCGCTTGCGGGCGTGCAGCAGTCGAGCAATTATGTGCCGCAGCAGATCATCGTGGCGCGCAATCCGGCGACCAATTCCAACAACGCCACCTTCGGCACCGACAACACGCTGATCGTGTCGTTCTCCAGCGGCGGCGGCGGGTCGCAGACGTATTCGGTGGATATCGACCCGAACATCATCCCGATCACCAACGACGTGCAGTTGTACATCTTCTTCAACGAAGTCGTGATCGTCTCGCCGACCGGCCAGGCCAACCAGAACGGCCAGTCGCAGCTGGTGACGGGGCTGGCGTTGTCCGAACCGCAGCAGCAGGAAGTCGACGCAATGCTCGCGAGCTGACGCACCAGACACCAACCAAGAATCACAAGCTACAGAGGAGATGGGCGGGTGGGAGCAGCGATGCTCCCACCCCCCAACTGTAACGATGGGCATACCAATCGCGAACAACAACTACCAGATCTACCCATTCTTCGTGGGGACCGACAAGGCGTGCGACGACGCCACGTATCTGCTGCCGCCGTCGTTCACGTATGGAGCGCCGATCCCGTTCACGATACCGCTGCTGTATATCGCCACGGAGTTCCCGGCGGATACGACCTACAGCAACACGGACTTCATCTTCCAGTTGACGAAGCCGGCAACCGGCACGCCGACGCAGGCCAACGTGACCGTCAACGTCACGATCACCGGCACGAACGCGTGGGCGTGTGCGGACTCGGCGCGCGCCGCGTTGATGGCCAACTACGTGGACTTCCTGCAGAACGTGGAGGCGAAGTTCGAGCTGACGGGAATCCTGATTCCCGGCGCGACGATGCGCATATCGCAGTGGCTGTCCGATCGCATCCCCGCGCCGCCGACCGAGACGCTCTTCTTCCGCTACTCCTTCTCCTCGGGATACACCCCGGGCACGAAGCCGTATGTGGACATCCGCCCGGGGATGGTGTTGCGCGTGGACTCGGAGGCGAGCCAGTTCATCACCCCCGGCTCGACGATGAACGGATACATCACCACCGGGGCTTCCCCCTACATGGTGAACTCCGCGCCGATGCCGAACGGCGGAACCGTCGTCACGTTCGATGCGTTCCTGGCGTCGATCAACGCGCCGACGATCACCGGCGGCACGACCTCGCCCGTCGTGGCCGGCGGCGTGATAGATCTGTCGCCCCCCGGAAGCCTGCGCTCCTATTGCCGCCTGTTTTACCCGTCGTCGATCGCCGCGCCCAGCTCACCCGGCAGCACCTCCACCGCGAGCAACGTCACGCTGATCTCGGCGCAGACGCTCGCGCAGATGAACGCCGCCACCTCGGCGTATCCGACATGCTCGGCCGACGGCACCCCCGCGAACGTGTGCACGGTGTTCCTCGGGCGCGCCGTCGCCGTGCCGGAGGTCCCCGTCTGGATCACCGCGCGCGGCCAGACGCAGCTGCAATACGTTCCGCTCGGGACCACGATCACCAACATCATCGAACGGTTCACCCTGGTGCCGCTCAACACATCGCAGCAGGTGGTGACGATGGTGCGCACGACGACCGGAGGCGTCTCCGGCTCGACCGCGCTCGTCACCCTCTTCACGCAGGGCCTGCCGGCGATCCCGTCGTCGATGTTCAACCTTCCGCTGATCGCGGGCGACGGCCTGACCTTCAACGTCTGAGCCGTCCGCACGCCCGTTCGGCAAGCGCCGCGGTCCAGCGGCGACAGTGAACACGCCGTCGACGCATGCGCGACGGTGTTTACGGAGAATCCACGATGCAATTCACGCAGTCGACAACGGTCCCGCAACTGTACGCCGCAAGCGACAACGGAAGCGCGGCCCCCGGCACGATCCTCTACCTGCTGCCGGAGAACACGCCGACGCCCCCTGCGGTCATCTCGTTCGATGCCGCGTGGACCACGTACAACGGAGTCTACATCTTCCTCGAAACGGCGCTCGACGCGGCGGAGGAGGAGGCGTTCGCTCAGGCGGCATGGGTTTTCCTGGCCGATCCGCGCCAGGCGACGACGCGCTTCGCGTGGTTCAATCAGCAGGACGACTCCGGGCTGTTGACCGGCACGACGCTCGGCACCTACGCGGGGCCTGGCGGCAGCGTCCTCACCTCGTTCGACACCGTCTTCAGTTTCCGCAACGTCGCGCTCAACGTTCCGATGAACACGCCCATCGCGGCCGACGACGCGACCTCGTCGTTCATGTTCGCCAACAACGGCACCGTCACGCTGAGCGCGGCATGGGGGGCGGCAACGATCTCATCGCTCGGCGCGGCGATCACGCTGCCGCTGGCGGGGAGCCTCGCCGGCAGCCTGCAGTTCTCGGCGCTGCTGACGCAGTCGAATCAGGCGGATCTGGACATCGCGCTGCGATACTTCTACGCGATCCCTCCGGACCCGGCGAACCCGTCGGTGCCGTTTCCGAACGGCTCGTTCTTCCTCGCCTCGCTGCGCTATCCGTTGTTCAGCCAGAGCATCCAGCTGTACGCCAATCTTGACCCGCTGGGCCCGCTGGTGCCGACACGCACGTTCTTCGCGTTCAACGGCGCCGATGCCGGCGAGCCCGCCGCTCCGGCCGCCGCGCCGGTCGGCTCGTGGTTCAACTCCACGATGGGGGATGCCTTCACGCTCGCGCCGCTCACGGGGAGCGCGGCCCCGACGGCCTTCGCCTCGCTGGTGTTCGCGGTGAACCAGTTGGCGAGCACGCCATCCCCCGCGGACCCGTACTACCTGGTCCCCAGCGGCGACTTCGCGCTTGCGACGTCGCGCGGCGGCGTGGTGGACATGATGTGCGGATTGTCGGGGGTGGAATATCTGGGGCTCGGCACGGGCACCAACATCATGACGTACTTCACGGGGCAGCCGGCGTTCGCCGAGGGGTATTACCCCGGCCGGAACCCCGGCTACACCACGTTGAAGCCGAGCACGATGCCGACGACGTCGTTCGTGATGACGACCACGGCGTCGAGCGTGGTGGACTACTTCGCGCAGCCCGATCAATCCGTGCTGTACAACTTCTCGGCGCAGGACAGCCCGGAAGTCACCGCGCTGGGCGGGCTGGTGCCGGTTCCGGTGCTGGCCTCGACGATCCCGTGGCCGCCGGAGAGTTCGCTGGCGTTTCCGATGATGCCGTACTCCGGTCTGAGCGGCGCCGATCTGCCGAGCTATCGGCAGATGGAGTCGCAGGTGCTGAGCCCGAAGCGCAAGAATGCGCTGGAGCCGGCCACGGCCGTGCCCCCCGGGGGACGGGCGCTGGCCGACACGGCCGGGACGTTCAGCACCACGCCGCAGGGGCTGCTGGCAACCTACGTGGCGGGCTCGCCGGTATGGAGCCAGGTGGTGCTGGCACAGATGGCGGACGCGCGGCGTTTTCAGCTGACCGATGTGCAGGGGGCCCTGCTCTCCGCCTTCCAGAGCAACAAGATGTTCCTCGTCGTCTCCGATCCTGCGTCGATCGCCGCTTCGTTGCTCGCCGTCAACTCGTTGATCACGATCGGCGCCGACTCGTCGGAGACGTGGAACTTCGACATCGACCCGGCGGTCTGGACCTCGTCGGTGCGCGACGGCACGATCCTGATCATCAAGTTCTACGACATGAGCATCGCCAACCTGGCGATGGCGACCTCGACCTGGGCATCCCCGGCGACGTTCAACGAGAGCCCGGCGCTCACCTCATCGACCATCACGCGGATCATCGACGAGGCGGACCCGGCGGACCCGGACTTCGCGTCGTTCCTGAACGCGGTGGAGAATCCGAACTGGAACGGCATCCTGATCCTGAACGCGACCGCGCCGCTGGATCAGTTGCCCGCGCAGCTCGAGGGGCTGGCCGCCGGCATCGATCCGGCGCTCTTCTTCGCGCACCACGTGGGGATCAACGCCTCGAAGATCAACCTGACGCAGACCGGCGACACCGGATCGCTCGGCATCGACAACTCCTCCATCTTCGGCCTCATCAACTACCAGGCGCCCGCGCCGCTGCAGGCCGGCGGCGCCGACTACAAGTTCCAGGTGGAGACGCTGAAGGTGCTCTTCCTGAACTCGACGGTGGCCGGGTTCTCCAGCGTGATCGAAGTGCAGATCAACAAGCTGTTCGGCGAGGTCGCGACGCTGCAGGGCTCGACCGACAACATCGTGCGGATGTTCGGCACGTATCAGCAGCACATGGTCAACGGCGTGGTGCAGGAGTCCTACACGTTCCAGACGCCGAGCGGGGAGT
>CAZJYH010000322.1:0-5872 GCA_964549365.1 uncultured Alphaproteobacteria bacterium | reverse complement strand
CACTCGCCACCGACACGAGCGTCCAGCCGCACCTCCGATACCCCATCACTCAGAACCCAGAGCTTCCTTCCCCGTCCACTCGCGCGGCTCGCGCAGCCATCCGGTAAGCGCGCGCTCCGATTCGGTCGTTTCCATCGGCGCGTCGTAGTCGAAGTTGACCACCGCCGGCAGGCTCATCAGAATGCTCTCGACGCGTCCGTCCGTCTCCAGGCCGAAGAGCGTGCCGCGATCGTATACCAGGTTGAACTCAACATAGCGGCCGCGACGGAGCAATTGGAACTTCTTCTCGCGCTCGGTGAACGGCTCATCGCGGTGGCGTTCGGCGACGGGGAGGTATGCCGGGAGGAACGCGTCGCCCATCGACTGTTGGAATGCGAACCACCGCTCCATCTCCTCCGTCGTGCCGCGCAGATAGTCGTAGAAGACGCCCCCCACGCCGCGTGACTCGCGCCGGTGCTTGATGAAGAAGTACTCGTCGCACCACTTCTTGAAGCGCGGGTACAGGTCCGTGCCGAACGGATCGGCCGCGGCCTTCAAGGTCTCATGAAACGTGGTGCCGTCCGCCTCGTCGGCGATGTACGGCGTCAAGTCCGCGCCGCCGCCGAACCACGCGTCGCCGTTGGATTGCTCGAAGTACCGGAAGTTGGCGTGCACCGTCGGGATGCGCGGCGAGAACGGGTGGAGCACCAGCGAGATGCCGGCCGCGAAGAAATCCGCGCGGTCGATTCCCATCCGCTCGGCCAGCTTCGCGGGAAGCTCGCCGTGGACGGCCGAGACGTTGACGCCCCCCTTCTCGAAGACGTTCCCACCGGCGATCACGCGCGTGCGTCCGCCGCCGCCGCCTGGGCGCCTCCAGTGATCTTCCTGAAACGTCGCGCCGCCGTCGAGCCGTTCGAGCGCCGCGCAGATCCGGTCCTGCAATTCGTTGACATAGGCGACCATGCGGTCGCGGAGGGGGGGAGGAGTGCTCATCATCGGGCCATTTGCACACGTTGTGAACCAAACGCCGGGGTCGGTATCGCCGCGGCCATGATGTACGAAGATATCGATGCGCAGCGCGCGCGAACCATGACGTTTGTCATCGGCGGCGGGCGGTGCGGCGCCGAAGCGTGTCTCATGTCGATGTGACGCGGAGCCGATGTTGTCGGGGCGCCGGAATTCCGCCGGCGAGATGCCTATTTTGCGCGGAAGCGTCGCCGGGATGTCCCGACGTGCGCGGTATGTGATCAACGACATGGCCAAACGAGCAGCGAACAAGCCGTCGACGAAGAACGAGGGGACGCCCGGAGCAACGGCGCCGGCATTCCCGTTGCAGTACGTGAAGGGGATCGGCCCGGCGCGCGCGGCGGCGTTGGCCGAGATCGGCGTCATCACGCTGCGCGATCTGTTCCTCTTCGCGCCCCGCGCCTACCTCGATCGCCGCACCGTGCTTCCGCTGCGAAGCATCCGGTTGTCGCTTGCCGGGGAGGATGGGGTCCCGGACGAGGTGACCGCGATCGTGGAGGTGCGAAGCATGCGTGTGTTCGAGACCGGGCGTGGACGCAAACGTCTGGTGATGCGCGTGAGCGATGCCACCGGCGAGGCGAACCTCGTGTTCTTTCAGGGGGCGCAATGGTTCCTGAAGTCGTACCAGCCGAAGGACCTGCTGGCGATCAGCGGTGCGCCGGAGATCTTCGGCGGCACGCTGCAGTGGACGCACCCCGAGATGGAGCGGCTGGAGCAGGAGGAGGAGACGTTGATCCACAGCGGACGAATCATCCCGCAGTATCGCGAGGGGGCGAAGATGAAGTCCGCCGGGCTCACCTCGCGGAGCATGCGCGGCGTGATGGAGAACCTGTTCCGGCAGTACGCGGAGGAGGAGCTGCGCGAGACGCTGACGCCGGAGATCATCGCGCGCCACGACCTGATGGGCTTCGCCGAGGCCGTGCGCCAGATCCACTTCCCCGCCGACGAAGCGGGGCTGGAGCGGGCGCGGCGACGGATGAAGTTCGAGGAGCTGTTTTTCTTCGAGCTGGGGCTGGCCGTACGCAAGGAGATCACGCTGGTGCAGGAGCCCGGCATCGCGTTCGACGTGCACAGCACGATGGCCCGCACGTTGATCGATCGCCTCGGCTTCGAGTTGACCGGCGCGCAGCGGCGGGCGCTTCGAGAGATCCTCGACGACATGGCACAGCCGCACGCGATGAACCGCCTGCTGCAGGGAGATGTCGGCTCCGGCAAGACGATCGTGGCGATCCTCGCCATGCTCGTCGCGGTGGAGAACGGATACCAGTGCGCCTTCATGGTGCCGACCGAAATCCTCGCCGAGCAGCACGCGCAGACCCTGCGGCGCCTGCTCGACGGGCTGCCGTTGACCGTTGCACAGCTTGTCGGCGGGCAGAAGAAAAAGATGCGGGAGGGATTGCTCTACAGCATCCGCAACAACGAGGCGCAGCTCATCGTCGGCACGCACGCGCTGTTTCAGGACGACGTGGAGTACGCCAATCTCGGGCTGGTGGTGATCGACGAGCAGCACCGCTTCGGCGTGGACCAGCGTGCACAGCTTCGCAACAAGGGGCGCCGCCCCGACACGCTGATCATGACCGCCACGCCGATCCCGCGCACGCTGACGATGACGCTCTACGGTGACCTCGACGTTTCGATCATCGACGAGCTTCCG
The DNA here is from genome assembly GCA_964549365.1 of uncultured Alphaproteobacteria bacterium. Classification (GTDB taxonomy): domain Bacteria; phylum Bacteroidota; class Ignavibacteria; order OLB7; family OLB7; genus JAFDZV01. The sequence continues at coordinate 3,213 of CAZJYH010000322.1, read as the reverse complement.
GCAAACCGCAAGCCGGTGCGCACCGCCGTTCGCTTCGAGAGCAAGATCGACGCTGTGTGGGACTTCGTGCGCGCGGAAGTTGCCGAAGGCCGCCAGGTGTATGTGGTCTATCCCCTCGTCGAGAAGTCCGAAAAGCTGGAGCTGAAGTCCGCCGTCGAGCACTACGAATCTCTCAGCACGATGGTCCTGGCCGACCTGCGCCTCGGGTTGCTGCACGGACAGATGTTCTGGTACGAGAAGGAGGATACGATGCGCGACTTCCTGGCGCGGAAGATCGACGTGTTGATCGCGACGACGGTGATAGAGGTGGGGATCGACGTGCCGAACGCGAGCGTGATGGTGATCGAGAACGCCGAGCGGTTCGGGCTCTCACAGCTGCATCAGCTTCGCGGGCGCGTCGGGCGCGGCAACGCGCAATCCTACTGCATCCTCGTCACCAAGGATCACTTCCGCTACAGCCTGGGGCGCGGCATGTCGCAGAACGAGGCGCGGCAGGAGCGGAAGGCCACCATCCGACGGATGCAGGCGATGGTCGAAACGAACGACGGCTTCCGTATCAGCGAGATCGATCTGGAACTGCGTGGCCCGGGCGATCTGGTCGGCACGCGGCAGAGCGGCCTCCCCGAGTTCCGCCACGCCAACCTCGTCACCGACGGGCCGATCATCGCCGAGGCGCGCACGGCCGCCTTCGAGCTCATCAAACACGACCCCGATCTCACGAACGCCGAACATGCCATGATGCGCGACGTCTTCCACGCCGCCACGCAGCGCGCGATGCGGTACGCGGAGGTGGGGTAGCCGAAGGAAGAAAAATTCAGAAGGGAGAGGTCCGAAGACAGAAGGCACTCGGGCACATGGAGATCGGGAGCAAGGAAAGAGGAGCGAAGAAAGAGAAAGGAGGGACAGTATCGACCAGCAGTCCGCAGACTTCCGAGACGTGTCTTATTGTCGACCTGATACGTATGCGTGTTTCTTCGCTCCGCGATGGATTCCTGTCGGATCGGGATGTAGTACGGGATCCTGGCCCTGAAAGGGCGAAAGAACACCGGCCGACGTTGAATCGTCACGCGCGACGGAGCGAAGGAACGTATCGCACCATCGCACCATCGCGCAATATGTTCCGGTTGCTCCACTCCCATACCCGTGCCGGGAAACCGATTGAAGCGGTTCCGTGAAACGCCGAACGCCGCGATGCCGATACGGCACCGCGGCGTTTCGTTCATCGTCGTTCGCCGAACATCACCAGTTGATGTTCGGGTACATCGTCTTGCCGTTGGCCGTAACCGTGGCCTTGTAGGTCGCATGGGTCATCGAGAAGCACGGCAGGCTGTTCGAGGAGTAGTCGTTGAAGTGCCGCAGCGACGAGCCGCCCGTCAACTGGAACGGATTGGAATACACGTACCCGTGCGAGACGCCGTTGGCGTGCTTCGGCGAACGCGGGCCGGAGAACTGCCCCTCCATCAGCTGATAGCTCGGCGACGTCGCGAACCAGATCCACGCCACGCGCTTCTGCACCTTGATCGAGAAATCCAGCGTCGAGACGTTGATCGTCGGTGTCGCGGTAGGCGCGCCCTGCGCGAAGACGAGCAGGATCGTGGCGCGTCGGTCGCCGTTGGTGGCCGTCGTTCCCTTCGTCCAGGAATTGTTGCAGGTGTATCCCGTGGCGGCAACGGGCTTCCCGAAGAGGTCGCCGCTCCGCTCGCCGTATCCGAAGATCGACTTCTCGTCGGCCGTCAGCGCGCGCGATGTTCCGTCGCCCGGGCTGACCGTCACTGCATCTTCGGTGAACGTGTACAGCTCGTCGGCGATCCACACCTCACCGTTCGGCGTCACGGCATCGGCAAGGCGCTCGTTGCCGATGTTCATCTCGTAGCGGTACAGGTTGTCGTCCGGATACCGCTTTGCCAGGATCATGTCCGAATGGGCCTGCGCGATCGCCGAGAGCTTGAGATAGTCCTCGGCGTTTGCCGGCTCATCCGTCGGCGCGACGGCCTCGAATGCAACCGGCTCGTCCTCCTGGAACTGATCGAACACCGAGCGCATCGACGTGAACGACGGGACCAGATCCTTCAACTCCGGCGCGGCCGGCAATCCCTCCCCCTCCTCGGTGCGCATCGCGATGCGCAGGAAGGCGTCCATCGACGAGAAGACCAGCACGCCGTTCTCATTTATGTAGACTTCCGTCCCTTCGTTTTCGCTCTGCGGCGCGACCGGGCTCGACGTCGGCGTGTCGGCACATGCGGCCATCAGCAGGGCCATCACCACGGGGGCTGCCCATCGCAGCGAGCGGCGCAGAGCTTGAAGGGGGTGCGCCGTAGAACCTCCATTCCGGCGGGCGCTCATCGTTGACGTCTGTTCAGTGGGCTTTTGGGTAGTCATGATGCGTTTTACGGTTGAGTAAAAGATCACGGGGGATATCGTTTTCGTATCGACAGCGCGCTCGGTTCTCAACAAGGTCGTGTGCGATTCCTCCCGTCCCAACGGCAGAGAAGGGAATGCCGAACAGCAACGGCCTCGGCTCGCGCGCACTGGGTGCGGCGACACTCGACGGGTGCCGTGCGGCATACCTATCCGTCTTCGGGGTCGGCAGAAGACCCGGAAGCAGGAACGGGTGCACATATATCAGAGAAGAACCGCGATAGAGCGGTGGTACCAAGGCGCATCCGGGGCAGAGATGCGCGGGCGCTGAGCCGTCAATGAACCGCAACGCGATGAAGCGAGCGGCTCTGCAAAACAATCGTACTCCCAACGGGATTCGAACCCGTGCTACCACCTTGAAAGAGTGGCGACCTAACCACTAGTCGATGGGAGCATATCGACCCGACCGGCCAAACCAGCGGATCGCAAAGATAGTGCCGGGCGCGCCACGCGAGCAAATCATTGCACAGGTTGTAACGGGCCGGGGGCACACCCGGTATCATGGGCGGTGGCGTCGGCGTCGGGGCGTTTCGTAATGCGCTCGAATGCGTATCCTTGCCGCAGCCGTGTGCTCGCGCGGCCTCGACGGCCGCTGTTCATCGAACATCGCAGGAGGTGTCATGGCGGATGAGGAGAACATTCGTGTGCTCGACTGGAAGGAGGGGATTCGTCAACGTCCGGGCATGTTCATAGGAGACGTAGGCTTCATGGGCCAGCGGAATATGGTCCGCGAACTCTTCGAGTGCCCGCACGAGCCGACGCGACTCGTCGTGACCACCGAGGCCGGAGCGATGG
>CAZJYH010000321.1:0-5874 GCA_964549365.1 uncultured Alphaproteobacteria bacterium | reverse complement strand
GCTCCCCCCCTTCGTGCCCGCTCCCTTCGCTCCGGCCTCGTTCGGCGCGCAGCACGAGCGCCCGCTCTGCGCGCCGGCACGCACCGACACCAGCAGACAGAGTGCGAGCACCACGGCCGCCGTTTGAATCAGGCGCGCGCGGCCGCGATCCGGTCCGGCGTTTCCGTTGAGAGCAACTGTATTCCGTGCCATCATATCCCTCACCTTTCCCTCGTATCGTTGACCGATATCTTGATGCGTTGCGCTTCGGATCGACGCCGCTTCCCGGCGTTCCTCCGCACGGTCGCGGATCGACGCCGCTTCCCGGCGTTCCTCCGCACGGTCGCGGAGTACAACTCCGCGACAACGGACCTGTACAACCCCGCGACAACGGACCTGTACAACCCCGCGACAACGGACGTGTCGAGCGCCGCGGCGCTCAGTTGCTTGCGGTGCCGTGCGTCCCGTCGACCGCCACGGCCTGGATCACGCGGAACTGCGTGTTGTTGTACGTCAGCCCGCGCGAAGCACATCCGACGTAGATGTAGTAGATCCCCTGCTCCGGCGGAGTGAACCGGACGGAGTATTCGCCGGGCGTCGCCCCCGGCTCGGCGGCAACCTCGTTCCACCACGTCCCCGCCGCCGAGTTGGCGCGAGCGCTCACATCGGCCAGCCCCGCCAGCGGCGTGCGGCTCCCCGGATCGTTCAGCCGGAATCGAAGCGTCGTCTCGCGTCCCGCCGGCACCAGCGTCCCATCGCCGATGTGTTCCACGGCGACGGGTCCCAATCGTCCGGCAGCGGACTTGAGCGCGAGTTCCTCGTTGATCGCCACATCGAGACCGAAGCAGTGCACGATGCGCGGGGCGTCGAGCAACAGCGCGATGTCGTGCGCTCCCGGGTTCTCCAACCGGGCGATCGTCTCGTATGTCCCCGGTTTCACCTCGCGCAGGCTGCGATCGAGCACCATCACCGCGCGCGCCTCGCGACGGTCGTTGCTGAAGCTTCCCATCGGCGCGGCCATCCCCTGCATGTAGTAATACACGGCACGATCCATCGGATTGGCCACCAGCACCGCGCCGCTGCCGGCCGCCGGGACGATGCCGTCGGCCAGGGCGGGATGCGCGAAACGCCCGGGCGGAAGCTGCCCCCCGGGGAAATCGGCCACCGGCACCGCCGCCCCCTCCGTGCCGATCCCGTCCAACGGGATCATCAGCACGCTCTCACTCTCCGAGCTTCGCACGTACGCGAGCTGATCGGTGAAGTAGACCGCATCGGGCGCCTTCTCCACCGTGGCCGTCTGCACAAGGCGCTCGGCGGCCGCGTCGATGATGTGCAGGTGATCGGTTGTCGGGTTCACCACGAACGCGTAACGCCCCGCCGGGGCGAATCGAATGCGTGTGATTCCGGGCTCCACGTCGATCGTCCGACGCACGCGCGGGGCCGCGCCGTCGATCACGGTCACGGTGCCGGAGCGCCGGCTCGAGACGAACGCCGCACGGGCGGTCGCCGAATAGGAGACGGACACCGGATGCAGCCCGGCGGGCACCTGGGCCAGCACACGATAGGCGGCCCCGTCGATCATGGTGACGGTGCCGTCGTCCGCGTTCGTGACGAACACGGCCCGCCCGTCGGGGCTGACGGCCAGGTCGTGCTCCCCGGCGCCGACGGGGAGCGCATGCTTCAGCGAGCCGGCGGCGGCGTCGATCACGGCGGCGGTCGAGGCGCCGCTTCCGTCGGCCGCGACGGCGCAGGCAACCCAGAGGTCGCCTCCGGGGGTAAGAGCCATCCGGCCCGGCTCCCCGCTCATCGGAATGTTCTTCACGACGCGCCAGTCCGCCGTGTTCACCACGGCAACCGCGCGCGCGGCCGGCATCGAAACGAACAGCCGCTCACCGTCGCCGCTCAACGCCCAGTCGGCGGCGGGGCTCGCCAGCGCCACAAGCGCAAGCATGTTGGTGGTGCCGTAGCTGAAGAGCGGATCGACCACGGTGAGCGACGGGTCGTCGTTCATCACGATCACATAGAACGTGTTCAGATTCACCTCGGCGCGGCTGAAGATGCTGCCGGAAAGAAGCCGCGCGATCCGGCCGGTGCACGAGGTGCGCCCGGAGTCCGCGCCCTCGCGGCGCAGGTCGATCCAGGCCGAAGGGTTCGCGCCGGTGATCGGCCGTCGCGAGAGCGTGTCGCTGATCGTGAACCTGACGCGTACGTAATCGCCCGCGCGGATGCGGCCGCCCGCCTCCACCGGCGTGGCGGGGTCCACGGCAAGGTCCACCCGGATCCCCTCCTCGATCAACGTGCGTCGATACGGCGTCTGCGCCTCGCGCGCCGCCGGCTGCGATCGCAGCGCGGAGGCCCCGAACACGAGAAGCAGCGACGCGATCCGAGCAGCGCTCGTCGCGTGCCGCCCCCACGACCGGAAGGCCATGCACGGAACGCGACGAGGAAATCCGAAGTGATTATGCATACGAACCGATGTGATGCCCTGGGCCCGCACGCGGCGCCCACATCCTGTACAAGGTTTCGGACGCATCGGCGGACCCGATGCGAATCGCGCGCAGGGGATGCCACGCGTGCGCCGATTGCGCTCCACCTCGATGTCCGGGTGGACGCCCCTCCTCACGTTCCGTCATTCACGGTTCCCCACGTGGTGTGGGGAACCGTGACTGGCCATAGCAGGGACCAGCGACGAACATTGAAATCCGTGAGAGGCGAGCCCGGACGATCGCGGTGCATGCGTTGCCGTTACGGGCTGACCGAGGGCTGCACGCCCGGTACCAGCAGGGTCGGATCCACCGTCTCGTTCCGCGCGGCCGCGGCTGCTGCCGATGGGAGAACGCGAACCAGGTCACGGGTCGGCTGCAGCGTCTTCAGCTCCGCAACGAGCAGCTCGCTGGTGCCGCCGTTGGCCGAACGGACCACGATGCTCGCGTTCGGCTGAGCAAGCGCCGAGGCAAGCTCCTTCCGCGCGGCCGGCTTCAGCTTCGCCGGATCCAGCGCCCACGAGCCGTCGACGGCGTTCACCTTCAGGTTGTCGATCAACGTCTCCTTCGTGCCGGACTTCGCGTACACCGCCACACTGGCGGCATAGGCGCCGGTGCGCGGATCGATGAGCGCCTCGCCGCTGATCGTCGACTTCGGAACGTCGGCCGCCAGCACGCGAACGGCGTCGGCCGAGCGCGGCGTCACGGTCATGACGCCCCAGATTCCGGCCGTGAAGTTGCCGCCGATATACGTGCGGTACAAGTAATCGCCGGGGACGGCGTTGACGCCCCCCGCCTTTTCGATCAACATGTCGTACGTGTTCAACGCCGCCAACTGACTGCGCGAGCCCTGCCACTGCGAGAGCGGATTGTGGCCCAACGCCGTCGACCCGTTCTTGTAGGGTTCCTCCTGCCAGACATGGCCGTGCACGGTGATGTTGTCGTCGACACCACTGCCGTACGGGTGCGACATCCGGATCCGCACCGGCGTTCCGGCCGTGGCGGTGAACGTCGGCGTCGGCGGCAGGCCGCCGAGCGTCGTCGTCGTCGTAGAGTCCGCCAGGATGCCGGTGATGTCCGCCTGCGCGAACGGCGTGGCGGAGTTCTTCATCCGCAACGATGCCGGCGCGGACTTGTAGTTGACCGCGGCGGTCACGCCCGGCGCCTTCGTGTTGTTCTGCAACATCATCACGAACTCACGGAATCCGTTCGTCCCGTTTGCGCTGTCGGAGGGCGTTGGATAGACGGTGGCCGCGGCGTGCGAGCCGACATCCTCACGCCAGACTGCCTGGGGCGGCTCCACGACGAGCGTGCCGAACAGCCCGTACGTGTACTGCATCAACGGATCGGGCGAGGCAAGGCTTACGGTGCCGAACTCGACCGGCTGCGGCGTGAACGTGCCGCCGTTGTTCTTCCAGACGCCGGCATAGATCGAGTACGTCCGCTGGGCCTTCGGCGCCACCGTCTGCGTCGTGTTGAAGCCGACGTTGAAGCCGTCGCTGGAGGCGACCGGATAGGACAACAGTTGCGAGTTCAGGCCGATGTTCTTCGAGGGCGTGCCCGTGTACTTGAGCGTGGGAGCGTTCGGGCGCAGCCAGGTGTTGGTCGGCACCAGCGTCGACTGCGTCGTGAAGACGGAGGCCGTGGTGTCGAACCGGTTGTAGAGCGTGATCTGCACGCACTCCCCCGCACGGGCTCGAAGCACGAGCGGCTCCACCGGCGTCTTCGGCTTGTACTTCCACGTGGTCGTGTCCACGTCCTCCAGTCGGAAGAACATGAGGGCGTTCGGATCCTTCAGGATCGTGTCCCTCCCCTTCCGACCGATGCGCATATAGTACACGAGCGCCCCCTTGGCCGGGTTCCCCGCCGTGGAGTCCAGCGCCTGCGCGGCCGTCAGGGCCACCACGTTCAGCTTGCGCACCGGCGCGGACTGCGGGCACCCGCACGTCCAAGCGGCGGCCGGCGTTGCGCTCACCGGGTTGTTCGGCAACGGCACGATCGTCTTCTGCGTCTTGTTGAAGGATCGCATCAGGCCCCACATGCCGTTGATCTGCCCGTTCGTTCCGGTGCTCGTGTTGTAGAGATAATCCGTGGAGTCGGCCACCTGCTGCCAGCCGCTCGGTGCGCGGAAGAAGAACTCGTAGTGCTCCGACAACGACGTCACCTGCGACGACTTGTAGCCGGAGTTTTCGAGCGAGGGCTCGTACTTCCAGTTCACGCCGTGCATGCTGAACGAGTGCGCAAGCAGATGCGCCCCAACGAGCGTGCGGATCTGTATGCTGTCGCCGGCGTACGCACGCAGCATCGGAGTGAACGGATCGCGCGGGTTCATCCCCGGCGTCAGCGCAACGGCCGGATACCGGAAGTTGGTATCCTTCGCCCCCGGAAGCGTGCTCCCCGGAATCGGCTGGCTGTTGAACCGCGGGTCGACACGCTTGACCTGCGAGCTGTAGGCGTACGCCAGATCGCCGGCCATGCCGCGCGCCTGCGACACCGTGGTCCTGCTCGCGTACGTGGAATCCGCCGTGCGCAGCGGCAACGGCTCGTTCCGATAGTTCGTGGAGTAGGTGCCGAGATTGCCGGCCGACGTGATCAACTGCGCATATGCCATCGCGGTCGAGGGAACGCCGATCGCGGCCGAGTCCATCCAGCCCCTGTACGCGTTCACCTTCGCCATGTATGCGGCGGAGTCGGCGGGCCAGTTCGGCGGGAACGCCGGGTACGGCACGAAGTCCTGCTTCGAGGTCGACGTATAGGCCAACTGCAGATCCTGGAACTCCAGCGCGAACTCACGGTAGCTCTTCGCCGTGTTCGAGGCCACGATGTTCGCCTGCCAGCTCGTCGGGCCGCCGTCGGCCCGCTTCGTGATGTTTTCACCACCGAGCGTATCGCCGGTGACCGGGTCCACCCAGATCGATCCCTTCGGCTCGACGAGCAGCCCGGCATACAATCCCACCTGCTGATGCGTCGAGGGGCCGAAGTGATCGTGCGTGAAGACCGTGCGAATCGTCCGGTCCTCTCCCTGATTGTTCAGCAGCGGATCGGCGTACCAGCGCTGTATGGTGGTCTGCGCCCCCTGCCAGCTCTGATGGTTGTAGCTCGGCGGCGCGCCCCATGACGTGTCGGGCCAGGTCGCGTGCAGCTTCGGAAGCGCCGGACCGCTCGCCGATGCGGACACAGGCTGCCCCGGGACGTACTTGTAGGCGGTCAGCTTTCCGTTGTTGATGCCGTGGATTCGATCGCGCACCATGTCCGGGCTGAACGTCCCGTCCTCGTAGTTGAACCCGTTGGCGGCGCCGTCGCTGGCCGTCACGTCGAACTTCACCAGGTGGATGTGCTGGCCGATGATGTCGGTCGTCGTGCGCACCTGGAAATTGTCGAGCTGATAGTAGTCCGGCACGAGGTTCGTGTG
>CAZJYH010000320.1:0-5896 GCA_964549365.1 uncultured Alphaproteobacteria bacterium | reverse complement strand
AACTCGAATCCTCGTCGGTGGTGGCGAACAACGCGATGAACCGCGAGAGGCGGTGCCTCGGACCCAACAGCTACGCGCGGGATCTGGGGTTCGATGTCGTCGAGTTCCTCGCCGGGCGCCGCGCCGATCGTGGAAGCGCGGCGTGGCTGGACATTTGCTGCGGCCGGGGGCGCGCGCTTGCTGAGGCAGCCGTTCGGCTCGATGCGTGCGATGGGGCGAACACGATCACGCTGGCCGGCATCGACCTCGTGCGCGGGTTCGATCCGCTCCCCCCCGCGGCCGCGTGTGTGCGATTCGAGGAGGCGAACATATCGACCTGGGTGCCGGAGGCAACCTTCGACCTCATCACCTGCGTGCATGGCCTGCATTATGTCGGCGACAAGCTGGGAGCCATCGCGCGCATCTGTTCGTGGCTTACACCGGACGGCATCTTCCTTGCCAACCTCGACATCGCGAACCTGCATGCGGAGGGACGTGCCGACGGACGTCCGTTCATGCAGGCGATCCGCGCGGCCGGCCTGCGCTACGAGTCGCGCGGCCATCTGCTGCGCTGTGTCGGCGCACGCACGATAGCGTTTCCGTTCGCGTACCTCGGTGCCGATGAGTCGGTCGGGCCGAACTATACGGGACAGCCCGCCGTGGGATCGTGGTATCGAATGCATGACGGGTGAGCAGCGGACGTCTCGGAGGCGATCGGCGAATTTGGGCACATCGGTGTTTGGCGTACCTTGACGATCGAACGGCGTACATCCCCGGGGCGCATCGGGAGAGCCTTCACGGCGCGGCGATCCCTGTGACCGAGCGCGCAACGTCGCGAGTCATACGCCCACTTGAAATCAACCCCGCCATGCAGATCGAGAAGGGTCACGAGCGTGCCGCGCAGGCACCACCGATCGATGTCGCCGACACGGTAACACGACACATCCGCATCGACGCGCCGACGGCCGAGGTGTGGAACGCGCTCGTGGACCCTGAGCAGATGAAGCGATGGATGTCCGACACCGATATCCACGTCCTCATCGATCCGCGGGTCGGCGGGGCATTCATCGTGCGCGGCGAGCTGCACGGCATCGATTTCGAGAACACGGGGCGGGTGTTGCGGTATGAGCCGGAGCGGGCGCTCGAGTACAGTCATTTGAGTTCGATATCGGAACTCCCGGACGAGCCCGCGAGCTACTCCGTGGTGGCGTTTCGGCTGGAGCCGGCCGGGACGTGGACCGACCTGACGCTGGAGCTGCGCAATTTTCCGACGGAGTCCATCCACAAACATCTCCACTTTTACTGGAGCGTCACGCTCGGGGTGTTGAAGCGCACGGTGGAGAGCCGGAGGGGCTCCCCGCTTTGAATCGGGTAACGCTCTCGCGACGCTCCGGCCTGCACCGCGGCAGGTGCGCCGGAGGCGGGCGGGGTACACCATCATGTACTGGCATGCGGATTCGGTGCGTGGTACTATTGGGCCACGATGTACGGCTCTGAGCCGATCGAGCGCTGAACAGACGCACAACGACACGACGCGATCACATTCTGAAAATCTCCGTCGCCCCGGCCGGTGGTGCCGGTCGAGGACGGCACAAGCGAGGCGAGTGACGGCGGGTTGAGCGCATGCCGTCGGCGCATTCGTCCGGCAACACCACGATTCAGATCGAAGAAAACACAGCCGACGCGACATCACAAATTTTTGATCGAACGATCACCAAGGGCGTTCACATCGCCTGCGGTTGCGGCGATGGTGCGCGTCATTTTTTATGCAACCGTAATTCGAGGGATAACCATCATGGCAACGTGCGAGAACTTCACGATCACTTTGCAGAACAGCACCGACGGAGAGATCAAGGCCACAAAATTCGAGTATGAGGATGAGGGGACGTTCAAGACCGAGAATATGTTCGGTCTCGACGGGTATCAGAAGATCGAGAAGGATCACAGCGTGGATTTTACCCGCAACCTGGGGGGGATCGGTGACGAGACGACCAGATTCCGGGTGACGTACAAGCACCATATCGGCGGCACGCAGTGGGGTGTCGACAACGTTCAGACGACGGGATCGTTCGTCGCGCACGACAACGGCAGCAGGACCGTGGTTCTGAACATGAATAATCACTGACGCCGGTCAGCCGATCGAGTCCTGCCGACAACGGCGGGCATTACGCAGGTGCGGGCGCGGCCGGTGGTGCCGCGCCCGTCCGCGTCGCAAGACGACGGGACCCAGACCGTTCGGCCTCTGCTCCGGGCGATGAAGCGGGCGGAGGGTCCCGTGATCGGGCATCAGGCCGGCGTGATATGCTATATTGCCGCCGATTCCCTCATCTTCGATCCACGACCATGTACCTCGAACGCTGCAGCGATCAGCCCGCGAAATCACTCGATGCGTTTTATGCGGAGCACGCGCGGAGTGATGACGGCACCACCCGGGAAATCGGCAATGCGATGGCCTCGCTCATCGCACGATTGCGGGCGCTCCCCGATCAACGCCGAGCCTATGGACTCACCTCACATTATGGCCTCAACCTGGTTGCCGTGGACGACTCGGCCTCCCCGTGGTACGTGCATGTTGTGGCATTCAGCTCGCATATGTCCGTCGAATATTTGATGCCCGAGCATGAGGCGCCGTGGCTGCGTGCGCGCGTCCACGGCGTGGCGAGTACGGAGGATGAGGCGGCGGCGATGATTCTGACTGCGATGGAGCGGTGTGGCGGATGGGGCGCGGGCGACGGCGAATGATTCGTGGGGATGCCGGGGCGTCGGGTTGTTTCTCAATTCACATGGATCGCCGGTGGTCATACCCGAAGAGGCCGCACCTGAGGCGCTTGATATCTGGTGGTCAACGCAGACCTATAGATAGGTCGCGTCTCCGACGCTCGGGCCGTAGCATTCCGCAGCCACGGAGGGCGGCCTGTTCTCAAGGATGCTGCTCTGTGCCTGCGTGACCCGATCCCTCAAACTGAGACATCGCCCGCGCTTCGGTGATCCGGCGATGGCGCTCGTGCGCGCGTTCGCGTAGGGCGCATCGGAACCTGCATGCCCGGCCTGCGGGCTGGAGTGCATCGTTGCGGAGTTGCTCGTCCGCGACGGCGTGCTGATCGGGTTGAGCGAGCCGACGCCCCGCCGTCGCGCGCGCGCGCTTCTTCTGGAGGGGGAGCGACGCGTGCCTCGTTATCATGATGATCTCTACAGTGTGGGCGATCGATCCTGATCCGGTCGACGTCGACGACGGCGAACCATCATTACGCCCGGCATTGCCGTGCGGGAGATCTGCGATGAAGCACATGGAACAGCATCGAACACACCGTGTCGGATGGCTCCGCGCCGCCGTCCTCGGCGCCAACGACGGGATCGTCTCTACGGCCAGCCTGATCGTCGGTGTGGCCGCGGCGAACTCCGGCCGCGCCGGCATTCTCGTGGCCGGCGTCGCCGGGCTGGTGGCGGGCGCGATGTCCATGGCCGCGGGGGAGTACGTTTCGGTCAGCTCGCAATCCGATACCGAAGGAGCGGATCTTGATCGTGAGCGTCGGGAGTTGGCGACCGACACCGTTCGTGAACACGCCGAACTGGCCGCCATCTACGTCGCGCGCGGGCTCGATGCCGCGCTTGCCGATCAGGTGGCCACACAACTGATGGCGAAGGATGCGCTCGGTGCGCACGCCCGCGACGAGCTGGGCATCTCCGAGACGCTCAGCGCGCGTCCGGTGCAGGCGGCCATGGCGTCGGCCGCCACGTTTGCCGTCGGCGCCGCGTTGCCGCTCGTCGTCGTCCTGTTCGTGCCGACCACCGCGCTCATCTGGGCGGTCTCCGGCAGTTCCCTGTTCTTCCTTGCGCTGCTGGGGGCGTTGGCCGCCCGCGCCGGCGGCTCACCAGTGGGGAAATCCGTCGTACGCGTGACGTTCTGGGGAGCGCTCGCGATGGCGCTGACGTTCGGAGCCGGCGCGTTGTTCGGTGCGACGCCGTGAGCGCTCCACCGGCAGGCGGCCTGCCCGAAACAACGGAGACGGAGACTCGCAGGATCAACCTGTATCGTCACGTCCTCCTCTCCGTTCAGCGCGCGTTGATCGGCGAGATCACGCCGCGGATGCGTTACATCGGCGTGGAGTTCGCGTTCGAGCGTATCCACCTCATCGTGTGGCATGACGGTGCTCACGACGAGGACGTCCGCGGTGATTTCGATGCGGGCGTCGTAACGCAAATGGTCGCGGATTTTCCCTGTCCGGACCAGGACGATCCTGCGGTCTCCTTCGAGTTCGTGCGCTGCGATTATCCGGAGCAGCCGGAGTTCAGGGGCGTGCTCGTGTATGGGCGGAGGGAGCAACATCCGGAATGACCGTTTGAATGTCGGCGGCGTCGCGGGCGGTACATCACCGATGCCGCCGGGCCGTCGGCTCCATTCTTCGGAGGACGGGATGAGCGAATCGTTGAGCGATCTGCTGCGTTGTTTCTCCGAGACCTCGGCCGAGGCGCTTCGCTTCATGGAGACGCGATTCGGGTGCCGTCGCGCCGAATGGTTTTCGGACGGAGCCGGGATGGAGGCGTCGCCGGGCGTGCAGGATTTCTCGCATGTCCGGGGGATCTTTTCGTACGTGGTCAGATATTCCGACGCCGAGTCGACGCTTGAAATCAGCTACGGTGATCGCGAGCTGCTCGTCGAGGTGCGCGTGGCCTATCCGGAGCGCAACGCGATCTTCCATCCCGTCGATCTCCTCGCAGCCCTGGGCATCGACGGCGTCGATGAGCGTTCGTTCGGCGACGGCCTCGTTCAATCGGTGGGCCACATGCGGCGCGTCGTCCGGAACCTGGCGGTGTCCGTCGAACGGTACTGGCCGGACGTTTGCCGTGCGAGGGCCGAGGTGATCGAGCGAGCCTTCGTGTTGGTTGAGAATCGGATGCGTGGGGACCGCGCGGAACTGCGTCGGCGGGATCGGGACCGTGCGTGTTTACAGGCATCCGAGGCGTTTCATGCGGGGAACTATGTGCTGGCGATCGAATTGCTGGCGCCGTATCTCAACGACCCGGAGCTCTCGCCGGCGAGGCGCAAGCTGCACGAGCTCGCGTTGCGGTACGCCCAGCAAACCTCCGCCTGATCATGCGCTCGCAGTGGACAGGGGGTTCCGCGCGTTCAGACGTGGCGTGGACACCGAGGAGCGGCACGATGCACGACGGTTGCTATCTTGCGCCGCGCCCGTCGATAGCTGAACGTGCGCGGAACGACGTATCCACAAACGCTGACCTTCAGGAGAGGCCGTGAAATCCGAGACCGCAGCGCCGACGACGATCGACGAGTATATCGTAACCTGCCCGCCGGAAGTGCGGCCGATTCTGCAGAAGATCCGGGAGACGATCCGCAAGGCCGCGCCCGAGGCGGGGGAGAAGATCGGCTACGGAATCCCGACGTTCACGTTCCACGGGAACCTGGTGCACTTCGGCGCCTTCAAGCATCACATCGGGTTCTACCCACCGGTGCGCGACGAGGAACTGCGACGGGAGACCGATCGGTACGCGGGAGAGAAGGGAAACCTGCAGTTCCCGTTGAGCGAGCCGATGCCGTACAAGCTGATCACACGCATCGTCAAGGTCCGCGTGCGTGAAAGTCTCGAGAAGGCGGCGGCGAAAGGGAGGAAGAAGCAGAGCGTTTAAGACGATCTTGACATGACCGTCACGATGAAACGTTGGCGCGGCAAGCTGCGGCGGGTGCTGTACGCAGAGCTCGCCGCGCGCGCGGAACTCCAGCTGACGCTCGATCGGCTTGCGGGGGATCGGGTGTGTATTGCGATCGCTGCCAGGAAGTGTGATGAAGGTGTGGCGGTCCTTATTCGTGGACATATCGCTCCATACTTCATGACCAGGATGAAGATGTCGGTGGGGGTCCTCAAGCGCGAAGATGAGAGCTGGACATACGACTGCAGTC
>CAZJYH010000319.1:4767-5920 GCA_964549365.1 uncultured Alphaproteobacteria bacterium | reverse complement strand
CCCCTGCCTCCACCGCCGGGCGGGCAAGCACGAGCTTGGTGACCTCACGATTGCGGAATGCGGCAACGGCCATCGCCACGGCAAGGTACGTCTTGCCGGTGCCGGCGGGGCCGACGGCGAAGACGATGTCGTTCTCGCGCACGAGCCGGTAGTACTCCTTCTGGTGCTCGCCGCGGGCCTTCACCACGTTCTCCTTGCCGAACAGGATCACCTCGTCCAGGTTCTGCCCCTGAAGCTGCATCCCCTGCTCGGCGCGCCCACCGGCCACCAGGTCGATGATCGCCTCCACGTCCTTTGGAACAAGCGAACCGTTGCGCTGCACCATGTAGACCATCTCGTTGATGATCTTCTCGATGGCAGCGGTTTCGGCGGGCTCGCCGCGCAACAGCACGGTATCACCGCGGGCGGTGATGGTGGTATCGAATCGGCTTTCCAGAACGGAGAGGTTGGCGTCATTGAAGCCCAGGAACGCCAGCATGTCGATGTTCCCGAGCTTGATCTTCTTCTCGACTATTTCCATACGGCCAAAGATAATGAAGGAAGGCGGCATCGCGCCGGTGTCCTTCGATGTTATGCGATGTTCGTTGCGCCGGAATGCCTCCACAAACAAAAAGCTCTTCGGGCTGCAGGGCAACCCGAAGAGCTCAAGAAGGTCGGCGATATCGATCGCCGGAGGGGCATTACTTCGGCTTGTTGCTGCCGCTGCCCGCCTCCTGCTGTTCCACCGGCTGAGCGCGCTCGGCGCTGGCACGACGCGCCGCGGCGGCCGCTGCCATTCTCTTCTTCCGGTAGTACAGGCGCTCGGCTCGGAGCTCCTCGTCATCCTTCGGTCCCGCCGTCGGGATCTTCAACTCCTGCCCCGGGAAGATGATGTCCGGGTTGCGGATCTGATCGCGGTTGGCCACGTAGATCTTCGGCCACATGCGCGCATCGTTGTAGATGGACTCCTTGCCGGCGATGTTCCACAAGCAGTCACGATCCTTCGCCCACGTGCCGACGGTGTAGCTGCCGGCCTTGTTGTTCGGGACGCGCGCATAGATCGAATTGATCTCACGTGCGATGTCGATGATCTTGTTGTAGAACTCGGGGAGCAAGGCCAGCTTCTCCTTGCGCATGCCGTTGAGCTGCGCCTCTAGCTGCTTCAATTCCGGGA
>CAZJYH010000319.1:0-4709 GCA_964549365.1 uncultured Alphaproteobacteria bacterium | reverse complement strand
CAGTGGGGCGAGCTGGTCGTCGCTCGTACGGCCGATCTCACGCACGCGGCTCTCGATGCGGCCCAGGCGCTCGCGGAAGTCGCGCACGCTCTGCTCGTTGGCGCCCAGCAACGCGTAGATCTCGTCCTGGCACTTCTTCACATCATTCATCGCGGCGGTCAACTGCTGGTTGAGGCTCGTGGTTTCGTTGTTGAGCCCATCGAGTTCGCTCTGCAGAGCGTTGACCTTCGTCTGCCATGCGCCGATGCGAACCTCGGCCTCGGCCTTTGTGAGATCCTCATCTCGTTTGTTCGGATCGTCCACCTGGGCGAACGCGACTACCGGAGCCGCGATCAGCACCAACGCGAACGAAAGAAGGAACTTCTTCATATCAAGATTCTCCAGATTGTTGTTCGTTAGTCGGATGCTGATCAGCGACGGGGCTTCGACTCGACCGGCGCTGCCGGCGGGGTGTCCTTCCAATCCGGCCACACGTCGGGCCACTGCGCCAGCTTGCTCTGCACGAAGGCGCGATCCTTCGCACACTTGTCAAGCTCCGCCTTGCGCGCGCTCAGCTCGCCCTGGAGACGGCTCTTCTCATCCCGCTTGGAACGGATCTGCTGCGTCAGCGTCTGCTCCTTCGCGCGGAGTTCCTTCATCTTCGCGAGCTGCTCGTCCGTGATCTTGCTGGAGCAGCCGACGATCGACGCCATGCATGCTACGGCCACGACGAGCGCTCCGTACCGCAATGATTGTTTCATTAAAACTTCCTCCTCGATTTGGGATTCGGATGTATTTGGAGTATTCAGAGTTTCGGCGTCACATATCGCACCGCGCCCGTTCACCGATCAAGTCATCATCATGCAGCGAATCGCGGAAGGGGGTGCGGCATCTTCGTGGCTTGCTCGATAAAAGCGTTGTCCACGCAATGCCGGCCCAAAGTTATCAAAAAACGCCATCAGGCAAGCGTTTCAAATGGACAAACGGAGACGCGGGGTCGGAAGTTAGCGGAACGGTGAACCTTCGGAATACTTGTGGAGGTACCCCAAAAGCCCCATCGTTGGGCCTTCAGGGGGAATGCGGGCTCAATCGGTATCAATCGCGGCGCGATATTTCAACCGGCCGTCATTCGTAACGGAGTGCGTCGATCGGATCCAGACGCGCGGCCTTCCACGCGGGATAACTCCCGAACACAAGGCCGATCACCGTGCACGTGACGATCGCCTGCAGACCGGTACCCCACGGAAACGGAACGGGAGCGTCCAGAAGCGCCGCCATCATCACGCCGCCCAGCAACCCCAGCCCGATGCCGATCATCGCTCCCAACTGGCAGAGCGTCACCGCTTCGATGATGAACTGCGAGAGGATGTCGAAGCTGGTGGCGCCGATCGCCTTGCGGATGCCGATCTCTCGCGTCCGCTCCTTCACCGACACGAGCATGATGTTCATGATCCCGACGCCGGCCGCAAGCAGCGCGATCGTGCCGCAAGCGATTCCGAAATACCCCACATATTTGGTCAGATCGCTGAATGTGTCGGTGATCGACTCGTTGGTGGCGATCTCGAAATCGTTCGGCATCCCTATCCGCACGCCGCGAAGCGCGCGAAGGATCCCCACCGCCTGGCCCAGCACTTCGTCGAACTCCGCCGAGGAGGGCGCCCTGACGTTCAGCGTGATCGACGATTCCCATTCGTCGACGAAATACTTCGTGGCGCTGGTGATCGGCACCAGCACGAACGCGTCCTGACTCTGACCGAAGACCGCCCCCTTCGCCTTCGCGACGCCGATCACCTGATAGCGGTGGCCGTTCATGGTGATCGCCTTCCCCATCGGGGCCTCGTTCTTGAAGACCTTCTTGACCACGTCATCTCCGATCACCGCCACGTCGGAGCGGCTCTGGACATCCGACGCGGCAAGGTTGCGCCCCTCGGCCAGATCGATGTTCGCCAGCGTAAGCCATGCTTCGTCGCTGCCGTAGACGATGATGTTCGGGTCGGTGGCATTGCCGCCATGTTTGACGATGACGCCCATCGTCTGATTCTGCAGGCTCACCAGCTCCGCCTCACGAAGCCGACGCTGCAGCTCCAACCCCTGCCGCAGCGTGATATCCTTTCGATTGCGATAGCGGCGCCATCCGTCGCCGAAGTTCATCACGGGCGTACGGGTGATGAGGAACGACGTCGAGCCGAAGGATTCCAACTGCTTGGCAAGCTTGTTGTCGAGCGCGCCCACGGCGGCGGCGACACCGACGATCGCGAACACACCGATCGAGATCGACAGGAGCGTCAACGCCGCGCGCAGCCGATTCGCGAGAATCGACTGCATCGCCATCCGGATCGGTTCGTAGATAAACACCCTTCGATCTCCCTTTCAATTACTCCGAACACGGCTACACCGAACACGGAGACTCCGAACGCGGCTCGACTACTCCGAACGGAGCGCGTCAACCGGGTTCATCCGCGCGCCGCGATACGCCGGGATGATGCCGGCCAACACGCCCACGATCACCGACACGAGGATCGCCACGCCGATCTGCGAGGCCGGAAGCGTGGGCGCAAGGAACGTCACGCCGAACTCCTCCGCCACCAGCGAGCCCACCAACGCGATCAGCGACGTGAATAGGAACGCGATCAGCGAGCCGATCAGGCAGAGCATCACCGCCTCGACGAGGAACTGGATCAGTATGCTGGTGCGGGTTGCCCCCATCGCCTTTCTCACGCCGATCTCCTTCGTGCGCTCCGTCACCGACACGAACATGATGTTCATGATGCCGATCGAGCCGACCAGAAACGACAGGCCGGTCATCGCGATGCCGACGCTGAAGACGATCACGCGAAGCTGATCCATCTGCTGGCGAAACGCCTGCTGCTCGTTGACGGCGAAGTCATCCTTCGCGCCGGGCGCAATGCGGCGCACGCCGCGCATCACGCCGATCGTCTCGTAGCGCACCTCCTCCAGCTTGTCGGTCCCGCCCGCCTTCACGCAGATCGTCACGTCGCGTTCGTCCGGGAAGAGCGCGAAGAACCGGCGTATGGGAATGATGATCTGGCGATCGACGAAGTCCATGCCGAGCGCTCCGCGCTTGGGCATTGTGCCGATCACCGTGAACGGCAGGCCGTTGACGCGGATGACATGGCCGATCGGATTGCCGCCGGGGAAGAGATTCTCCGCCACCTGCGGGCCAAGCACCGCAACCGAGGCGCCGCCTGCATCCTCGGTCTCGTTGAAGAATCGTCCGGCGGTGTAGCTGTTGCCGATCACATTCGTGTACTCGGCGCCGGCCCCCATCACCGGCACCCCTTCGAGCAGCAGATCGCCGTACTTCACCTGCCGCGCGTTCCGCTGCGACGACGGCACGACATATTGTGCGGTGCGGATCCTCTGCTTGGCTGGCGGTTCCGGCTCTCGATCCACGTCCCCCCCGTCCAGTCCCACTTGTCCACGTACAAGACGTCGTCGCCGAAGATCGAGAGCGTCTTCTCGAGCGCGCTGTCGAGCCCCGAGAGGAACCAGCCCATCAGCAGCACGGTGCTGATGCCGATCACCACACCGAGCGTCGTGAGCACCGCGCGCAGCTTGTTCTGCGTCAGCGCCGCCACGGCCATCGATATGCTCTCGAACAGTGATACCACGATGCGTTATGCGTTATGCGTTCAACGTGTAGCGTTATGCGTGCAGCTCGGCGGCACCGGGTGCAAAGTTCCAAGTGCCACGTGCCGAATGCCAGGTGCCGATTCGTGTGCAGCGCGACGGCACCGGGTGCAAAGTTCCAAGTGCCGAGTGCTAAATGCCGGGTGCCGATTCGCGTGCAGCGCGACGGCACCGGGTGCAAAGTTCCAAATGCTCAGTACCAAGCTCGACGTTGTCCATCGGGAAGCATGGGCAAGCGTACCGATGAAGGCTTCGTAGCGAGGCCGCAGGATTTTCACCGTTTCGTGTCGAACACGCGACATCGAAAAACTCCGCGAGGGCGCCATCGTCAGGTCCCCAGCGGGGGCGCCCATTTGTAGCACTGCGGGTCCACTACAATCCTATAGCTCCGTGGCGAACCGTTCGCGTGAACAGCGTTACGGTGTTATGCGACGTTGTACTTCGCAGTGCGCCACCTCCATCACGCACAACTCTGCACGCATCACGCTCCACGCTCTCACTCCTCCGGCATCAGGCGCCGCTCGTTCGGCTGGTCGCTCTCGATGCGGCCGTCGCGCACGCGGATGATGCGAGCGGCGTGGCGCGCCACGTCCTCCTCGTGCGTCACCAGGATGATCGTGTTCCCCTGGTTCCACAACTCCTCGAAGAGCCGCATGATCTCGTGGCCGGTCTTCGTGTCGAGGTTGCCGGTCGGCTCGTCGGCCAGGATGATCGAGGGACGGGTGACGAGCGCGCGGGCGATCGCCACGCGCTGACGCTGACCGCCGGAGAGCTCGTTGGGGCGATGCGTCATGCGGTCTTCGAGCCCCACGTGAACGAGCGCGGTGCGCGCCCGTTCACGGCGTTCGCTCCCGGAGACGCCGGCATACACAAGCGGCAGCTCCACGTTGCGCAGCGCATCGCTGCGCGGAAGCAGGTTGAAGGTCTGGAAGACGAAGCCGATCTCCTTGTTGCGGATCCCCGCCAGATCCGCGTCGTCCATGGCGGAGACCAGCTCGCCGTTGAAGTAGTACTCGCCGGATGTCGGCTGGTCGAGACAACCGATCACGTTCATCAGCGTGGACTTGCCGGAGCCCGAC
>CAZJYH010000318.1:0-5929 GCA_964549365.1 uncultured Alphaproteobacteria bacterium | reverse complement strand
CCTTCTGGACGTTCCCTTCACCGCGCCCGATCGCGCCGCCGATCACCAGCTTGCCGTGGATGTCGGTGCCGGTGATGGCCCCCTGATGGAACCGGATGGTGAAGCGTTCCAGCGAGAGCGTGAAGCCGTCGTCGCCCTCCTCCAACGGCGTTGCGGGGGTGCCGAAGGTGGTCGCCAGAAGCGGCTCCTCCGTGGTGGTACGCAGGGTAAGATTGCCCGAGAGCCCGCCGGTACCGATCAGCAGGTTGGTTCCGATGATGCGCGCCTGCTTCGTCTTGTCGCTCTGCGTGTGCGTCTCCGCCCAGAAGCCGGGGAGCACGATCTCCGCGTATTCGATGAAGACGCCGACGAACTCCGGCCCGCGCCCGTCGGCCGTGGCCTCCGGTATGTTGCTGGTGGTGCTCAGGTCCAGCTTGAGCTTGTGAATCTCCAGGATCAATCCCGTATCCCCGATCATCGCCCTCGGCAGATCTCCAGGGCCGAACGAGGTCGACAGCGTGATGCCGCCGGTGGTGCTCACCGACAGCGTCGCATCCGCGATGTGGATGCTCACCGAACCGGCGATCGCGTGATTGTCCTCGTCGACCGGCTTGAGTATTTCCGGTGGGAACGTGATCGAGACTCCGATCTGAACGGAGGCATCGATTTTCGGAATGAGGAGATCCTTCAGATACTCCACGATCGATCGACCGCCGAGGAGCGATTTGAACCATCCCTCCACAATCGCAAGCTCTCGTTCCAGCGAGAAACTCTGCCCCTTGAGATACAGGCCGTAGAGCAGCTCGACGATAGGCGCCTCGGTGACATCCTCGATCTCGTCGATGATCTCGTCGATATTTTCTTCCACGGTCCCACCACCGATCAGAACAAGCGGCTCCCCAAGCTTTGCCTCGACGGCGCTGATGAACCCGGTGACGCCGCCGGTATGCTGAAGGATGATATCGCGCACCAACGGCTTCAGATCGGCACGGAGCGAATTCGCAAGCACGGCGAGCAGTCCCTTCGCGTCCTCGAAGATGTTGTCGAGCTGGAAGTCGTTGACGAGGTTGATGATCGGCCACTCATAGGAGAGCGTCACGGGAATCTCCGTGAGTCCGTTCGAGGCACGATTGAAATCGATCTCGATCTCGGTGCCGGGGATCTTGAATCCGATCGAATCGTAGCGAACCAGCGTCAGACT
The DNA here is from genome assembly GCA_964549365.1 of uncultured Alphaproteobacteria bacterium. Classification (GTDB taxonomy): domain Bacteria; phylum Bacteroidota; class Ignavibacteria; order OLB7; family OLB7; genus JAFDZV01. The sequence goes on along the minus strand of CAZJYH010000318.1, from coordinate 4,749 downwards.
GTAGAACGAACGGGCCCCCTTCCGGCTCCTGGAGAACTGCAGGTCCTTGAAGAAGGTCCGGTTCAGTTCCTGGCTCAGCAGATTCTTCAGGAAGCCGAGGAACTCCGGAAAGTCATCGACGCTCACGAGAGCCGACAATGGTGGATAATAGGTTTGATCCATGACGGTATCGGTTGTGGTGTATGGTGAACAACGTTGCGATGCAACCACGCCTGTCGGCGTAAGGGCTGTCGGATTGCGTCGAGGAACGCACGCATCGACATCACGTCCGGCGCACGGGCGTCACCCCCGGGTGCGGCCGGAGGCAGGGCTCCAATCGGAGCCCCTCCGGTCCGCATCCCAGGGAAGCGCGTTCGCCTTGGTCGCAGCCATCAGAGCGTCTTCAACCCGTTGCAGATGATCGTTCGGGTATGTTCGATCACCTGCTGGATCGTCAACGACGGATCGGTGTACCGGGGTGCAGGAATATGCAGGTGGCCGGTCCTCACCGACGAAACGGTGGTCTGACCTCGCTCGCGTTCGCGAGCAACGCGATAGAAGATCTCGTTGGAAAGGAAGTCTCCGCCGGAGCCCTCCAGAACATCGGCGATCTGGTTGATCGGGATATCCGTGGTCTTCGTCGCGTGGTTGTACTGCGAACCCGACGTCGGCAGGTCGTATGCGATACGACCGCCCGAGGAGTTGCGCGCCTCGATGTATTGGTTGAAGTAGACCAGCGGCCCCGGATCGCCGGGTGTGTCCTTCCAGAGCATGTCACCAAACGGCAATGTGGTCTCGTAGTACGGATCCCAGCCCAACGGCGACCCAACCTCTCGCTTCGGATGTTCATCCTCGTTGTCGATGCCGCCACCACGCTTTCGCGCGGCGAACCGTTCGATGAAGAAGTGCCCGTCGCCGCCGTTCTGGCTGATCGTGACGATCATGTCCACCTTCTCGGTCGCCGAGAAGAGATAGTTGCGAACGTACTGCTCAACGATGCCCGCGTCGAAATCCCGGTAACGGACCGGGAAGATCATCGACTGCACATACCCCGCCTTGGCGTGCGGCGGATTGCAGCTCAACGTCTGCCCGTGAAGAGCCAGCGCGACCACGCCGGAGGGATTCGAGATCGGAAGGCCGGTTCCCGCATCGATGTCGAACGGATCGAAGCCGGTGATCAGAACCTTCTTCTTGTTCTGCTGTTCGGCTTCCAGGAAGCTGACGCTCTCATATCCGCGCGAATGCTTCTCCAACAGCAACACCAGCTCGTTCCAATCGGATCGATGCGCAAGCAGGTATTCGTTGCTCTTCAACGCATGCAACATGAGCAGCCGTGCCCAGTAGAGCGGCTGGTCATCCGGCACGCGTGCATTCTGCACCGTCGTGTGCTGGCGTGAGGCCGTCAGAATGGCGGGTGCATGGAGGTTGATGGCATCCACCAGCGCCTGTTTGGCCTGATTCGTTCCCAACCCAACGGCGCCCACCTTGTCGATGAACGCATCCATCTCCGTGCGGACCCCGGCGATCACATCGATGCGCTTGCCGACGCCGGCGCTGTTGAATGCCCGGTCCTCTTCACGGGTCGGCGTATAGGTCGGTGGAGTGAGATTCGGCAACGTGAACCCTCCCGGTACAAACGTGAGACCGTCGCGCGTATACACATACACGCTGCTTGCCGGCGGCACATCCAGGCTCGTCTGGTCCGACTCGTTCAATCCGCGCAGCTCCGCCTTGTACCGGTGATACGTGGTGCCGTTGCTGGTGAGGTTCAGGGCATCCGGCTTCAGGACGATGTTTCGGCTGTGCTTGTCGCTCAACTGATCGCGCACGTTGCGGAGTGCCTGGAATTGCGCATCGGTGAGCCCGAGCATCATCAGCCCCTCGGGGAGGGCGGTCGGATCCTTCGGAATCAACCGAATGGTGGAAACGTCCACCGTCGGCCCCTGCGGCACCGGCGTATCGGTCACCTTGGCCTCCTCGAACTCGAACCCGCCGAACAGCGCGGATGATGTAAGAAGCGTCGGCCGCGCGCTGAATCCACCCTCGATACCGGTGGCGGCCGTCATCGTGCCGGTGGCGCCCGCATTCAACCGGTGGTAATCAACGGCCGCGTTGAAGAACACCACCTGCCCCTCCTGGAACGCCGCGCCCCGCTCCACCATCGTGCTGAACGACAAGCTCGGCGTCTGGCTGGTGCCGTCGACGTACTTGAGCTGATTCACGCTGAGCCATCGCGTCTTCGTTCCCGCCGACGGCGTCCACCCATCGGCGATATCGATCGGCCCGAACAAGTTGTCGTCGTACCGCTCCACCACCGGCACCGGACTGCTCTGCGGCCAGCTGCCGGTAACGCCGCGACCGTAGTGCAGTTTGGCGATGGCGGCCACATCGTGCGTTACGGCGGCCACGGTAACCTGCGGCACGGCAATCCCGATCTCGCGTGTCCACGACTCTCCCTCGGCCATGAGCGCACCGCCTCCGACGAAGCGTTCGGCCTCGGCGATCGTCGTAATGCTCCCGTGCTCCACGTACACGGTTCCCTTCGGATTCTCGGTCGCCGGCAGCGCAACATACATCGCGCCGGCGACGCTCGCCGCAGCCTGCTCCGCGGTGCGCGTCGTTGCCACGATCGGCCAATCGCTGGTATGGTAGTCGGCCGTCACAAGGTTCCCCGCCAGGCTTCCGAGCCGCACATTCCCCTCCGATCTGGCGTAGTTGTTGTAGTAGTTCATCGAGAATCCGTTCTCGCTTCGGATATCGAGATACTGCGTGTTCCTCGTCTCGAACGGCGCGAGAACCTGCGAGTAGAGCGCATCCTTCACGATTCGTTCCGATGTGCCCAACCCCGCGCGTGAGAAGACGCCGGCCTCGAGGTGGATGCCGTAGTAGGCCGCCGGGTCAACAAAGCCGAGGATCGATTCGCGAAGGTGACGCTCCTCGAACGCGGTGAGCTGTTGGCCGTCGAGGTCCAATTCCCAATACCGTGCCCGCGCATACTCAAGCGTATGTATGCGCGGCCCATCTTCCAGCACCACCTCGAATCCGAACTCCGCATTCTCCGGCAGTGTTCCGATACAAGTCCCCATCCGCACAATCGGCATCTGGAAGGAACCAACGCCCGCTTTGCTCCACACGCCGAAATACGTCTCGATGTCGGTCTCCGGTGTGCCGTCCGGATCCCACCCGACCGCATAACTCAACGGCGTTGCATCGGGCACGATCGCCGCGGCTCCGGCGTTGGTTCCCTGCGTCGCGGCAGTCCGTCGGTCCTCATGCTGCGTGTACAGCCGCGTGATGAACTCCGATGCGTCGGTCTTCCCGCGCAGATGCGTACCGTTGTCGGCAAGAAAGTCCTGGCGCCGCAGCCCTCTGTACACGAAGTACTTCACCGGCGTCATGCTGATCGATGAGCGGAAGAGGGGCTTGATGAGGACGTTGACCAGGTCGCTGCTGAACACGTTGTTCTCAAACACACGCTGCACCAGCACCAATCCCGTGGCCGCCGCATACAGACACGCGGGCGCTCCCGCCGCCGGCTTCACGGTGAAGCCGCTGGTGAGTCGGAACTTCGTGGGCGACTTCGGTCCGTAGGCTGCATCAGGGCTTTGCTCCAGACGCGCCATCTCGGCAAACCCATGCAGGGATGGTGCCACCCTTCCGGGGATGATCAGATCGTTCAATTTCTGCGGTGGTGCCGAGATCTTGATGGCCTTGACCGCGCGCTGAATGATGCTGCTCTTGTTGCCGGGGTCGACCTCGCCCCGCAACTGCACGTCGATCTCATAGTCCGTACCGACATCGGTTGCGTCGATCCAACCCGTGGTGTATATCGACGTCTGGTCGGCATCCACAGCTTTCGGCGGATCGTCCGGGGTAGGATTTTCAACCGTCGGAATGGTCTTCAGCACATTATTCAGCCCGAACCAGTCGGGCGCGACCGCCATGGGAGTCCACGTATCGTTCGCACCGGGTGTTTCATACACCCACTTCGTCCCATTCCACCGGCACCTGATCGTCGTCTTCGCAGCGGTCGCCTGACCGTTCTGCGGAGCCGCGGTCCGTGAGAAATGAACGGTCAGGTCGCTCAAATGGTAGTAGCCGATCGGGTCATCGAACTCGATCTTGAACTCCTTCTGGATGCGCTTCTTCTTGTTCTTCTTACCGACCGCGTCACCGTTCAACTCGTCGGCGCCCTCCTTGTTCTTGAAGCGTACCTGCATGAACGATATCTCCCGCATCGCGAGATTGTTGTTCTCGCCGACGATCGTGCCGCCGCGTACAATCGTGCCGTCGGCGAGAACCCGGTCCGCCGTCCGTGGCCCATCCTGCGGCGTGATTTCAACGAGCAGGAACGTACGCATCCGGGAACGCACCCCCCGTTCCGTGGGAGGGAAGTACGCATGATCCCACGTGGCCCGTACGATATGATGCTCGCCGGGCCGGATCCCTCCGCCACAGCCGCTTCCCTCGTCGTTCAATCCCCTGATCTTACCGTTTGCTTCGAGATCGAACAACACGATCTCGTCCCCAATCAGCCTCGTTCCGATGTCGGTGACCGGTGAGGTTGCCGCCAAATCATCTCTCCAATCGATCCCGAAGGTATACGGCGCATTACTACGAGTCTGGAAGACGTGAAACCTCGCACGCGACCGCAGCCCTTCACGCTCGGTACCCGCATTCTTGATCCTGGCGTATACATGGATGTCCTGATCCACCGGATTCGACATCTCGTGAATCTCGTGAACGGATTGGCCATACGCATCGACGAAA
>CAZJYH010000317.1:0-5933 GCA_964549365.1 uncultured Alphaproteobacteria bacterium | reverse complement strand
GTGTCATGTCATTCTAGTTGGCTTGCGTATCGTTCGTATCGGTCTGCTTGCATCACACGGCAACGGAAGGCTACTTCTTCGGCGCGGTCGCCGGGGCGATGATGTTGATCTCGGAACCGTCGCGCAGGTTGTTCTGCCCACCGACCACCACCCGGTCTCCCTCGGACAATCCGTTGAGAATCTCCACGCTCGTTCCGGCCTCGGCGCCGACGACGATGTCGCGCAGCTTCGCGGTCTTGCCGCTCACCACGAACACCTGCGGCTTCTTGATGCTGCCGACGATCGCCTCGCGCGGCACAACGGGCACGCTCTTGGAGGGGAGCGAGATGAACGAAACGCGCCCGAACATGCCGGCACGCAGCGGGAACTGCGCGTTGTTGCGCAGGGTCACCTCCACCGGATAGGTGTGGGCCTCATCGGCACGCACTCCGATCATCGAGATATGCGCCTCGAAGGAAACGCCCGGGTAGACATCGGTGGTGATCTTCACCACGTCGCCCATGTGCAGCTTGAACACGTCGGCCTCCGGCACGTTCACCTTCACCTTCAACTGCGATACGTCCACGATGGTCGCCACCGGGTTCCCCTGCAGCAGCGTGGTGCCGATCTCGATCGGCCGGGCAACGATAACGCCGGAGATCGGCGCGGTGACGCGCGTGTCGCGATACTGACGCTTGGCCACGATCATCGCGGCCTCGGTGGCCTTGAGGGTCTGGCGCGCATTCTCCACCTGGATGTCGGCAATGCCGCCGTCGTTCTGGCTCTGCATCCACTCGTAGCGCTCCAGATCCTTCTTGGCCTTGTCGTAGTTCACCTGCGCGTTGGCAAGCGCGGCCTCCTTCAGCTCGGCGTCCACACGCGCAAGCAGCTGGCCGGCCGAAACGTGATCGCCCACCTTCGGGCCCACGGCCAACACGCGGCCCTGCGTCTCGGCGGCAATCGTCACTTCGCGGTTGGCCACGACGGTCCCCACCAGCGACAAGTCACCGGAAAGCGTCTGGCGGCCGATAGGGGCCACCGTCACCGCAATCGCCTTGGGCGGGGGCACTTTTGCCTTGGCATCGCTCTTCGCCTTGTTGTTCATCAGCACGAGCGCCATCACCGCCACCAATCCGATGGACACCAATGCAAACAGGATCTTCTTCATGGTGTATCTCTCGCTTGTTGTGTTCTGTATGTGTTGTTGATCTTTCCTACATGTCCCGCTTCGGCGCGAGCCTCCGCCCCCTCGGCGAAGGCCTGCGCCCGATGCGCACCGACATCAACGGCCGTTGTACTGTACGTCCTTCGATCCGTTGAACTGATAATGATCGCCCAGCAGGCCCTCCAGCTCGGCGAGCGCGATGTTGAAATCGTACACGGCGTTCAACTGATTCAGCCGTGCCTGCGCAACCGCCAGGTCGGCATCGTTGATCACCAGCTGCGTGCCGGTGCCGGCCTTGTACGACGTCGTCGCGATCTTGTACGCGCGTTCGGCCTGCTCGATCGTCCGCTGAGCCGTCTCGACGCGCTGCTTGGCGACATCGATGCGGCGCATCACGATGCCGAGCTGCGTGCGAAGCCCCTCCTTCGCCTGCTCCACCTTCACCTTGCTCTGCTCGTAGGCCAGCCGGGCCTGCTGCACCTGTGCGTCGGTCCTGCCGCCGCTGAAGAGGTTGTAGCTCAGGTTCAGTCCCACGTACGACGTGGGCTGGAAGGAGAAGGCGAAGTTGTCCGCCTGCGACTGCAACTGATAGGTTCCGAAGAGCGACACCACCGGGAGATAGTCCGAACGCTTGAGATCGATCAACTGCCGGTTCACGTCGGCCACCATCTTCAGCGTCTGCACCTGTGCGTTCTGCTGCTCCATCGTGGCGGCCGCCTCGGTGATCGCCGGCATGGTGGCCGCATCCTCCGGGCGCGCAAGCACGTCGGTGAGCGCAACGGCCTTCTCGGGCGCGAGGCTCAGCGTCAGCTTCAGATTGTCGATGGCCTGCAGGTAGTTGTCGCGTGCCTGCACCACCATCGGGCGTTGGTTGGCAACCTGCACCTCGGCGCGCAGCGCGTCGAACTCCGGTCGCAGTCCCGCCTTGAACAGCTGCTGGGTGTTCTTCATGTTCTCCTCGGAATCCCACAGGAGCGTCTCGTTGACACGCAGCGCCTCACGGGCGAGCAGCGCGGTGAAGTAGGCACGCTTTACATCGAGCACGGTCTGCGCAACGTCGGCGCGCAACTGCTGGCGCGAAATCTTCGCATAGCTCTTCGCGGCGTTCGGAGCGTTGAATGCGGCGCTGTTGAAGAGCACCTGATTCACGGTGACGTCGGCGGCGAAGGAGTTCTTCGCTCCCACCTCGATCGGGCGCTGCACGCCGTCGGCGCCGGGGAAGTAGAACACCTGGCGCTGGATGTTGCGGGTGTAACGACCGTTCAGCGTCACGGTGGGAAGCGTGCCGGCATAGGCCTCGTCCACCTGAGCGTCGGCGTTGTCGATGCCGATACGCGAGGTCGCGATCTGTCGGTTGTTGGCCAGCGCCGTCGTGATGGCCTCGCTCAACGTGAGCCGGAGCGTGTCCTGCGCAAGGAGCGTCTGTGCGCCCAGGATCGGCGCGATCACCATCAGTGTGCGTACTATGCGATTCATCATCTTGGCAGAGGTCATGGGTACGTGGAGCATCATTTGCAGACTCCCTGGAAGTAGACAGTGTTGATGAGCTTCGTGGCAGCAACGATCTCTCGCTGGATTTCCTCCGGTGAGACATCCCTGAGCAGATCCATCACCGTCATCTCGCGTTCCATCTTCGCCGGCACGTGGCCCACACAGGCACCGAAGCGGCGGTAGATGCGGCTGGAGAACTGCCCGAAGAGCATGTTGAGAAGGAGCATCGCCAGATCGCCCGGATCCGCGTTCGTGATGACGCGACGCCTGCGCTGTTCGGCGCTGATGCGTTCGACGACGATTGCCAGAAGTTGCGGCATCAATTGCATCAAAGGATTACCACCCCGCAGGTGATGCACCTCGCGCGTGACGAGCTGCACGCTCTCCAGATCGGTGAAGAAGAGCACCATCTCGTCGTGCACGAACTGCTCCACCTGTTCGGTGAACGGGCGGTCGGAGCTGAACGCCTCCACGGCGATCCTCTTCATCGACTCGAACGTGTCCTCGATGACGCTGAGGAACAGCGCCTCCTTGTTCGGGAAGTAGTTGTACAACGTTCCCTTCCCGAATTCAGCAAGCTCGGCAACGTCGTCGAGCGTTGCATTGTTGAACCCCTTGCGGGCGAACACCGAGCGGGCAGCGTCGATGATCTCCTTTCGGCGCATCATGCGCTCACGCTCGCGCCTTGGAATCTGTTGGGTCGTTGTCGACATAGGGGATCCGAAACGAACGGTGCATACAAAAGTTTCACTCGCATTCCGAAAAGTGACTGATCAGTCACTTTCCGACGGGGCATGCAAACATAAGACTCCCCATGTACCGAAATGCACCGGCAGTTGTAAGATGATGTTGCGAGTACAGTGGGATGACCGACGGTCGGACGGCACGAACCGGGCGGGTCGGGGAGCCAATGCACACCGGACAGCCGCGCCGGCGCGGGCTCCTCCTTCTCTCTTCACACCGGGCCGATGCCGAAAGCCGATGTCGAAAAAATTCTCCGCTTCATGCCGCAACGCTCGCCGTTCGTACCTTAGACGCATGGCACGTTATTATATGCTTCCGCTTCTGTTGATCTCGGCCGTGGCGCTGTACGCGCAGCCGACCGACGATCAGACCATCGCAGACAGCCTCCTGTGGGACGCGAACGGGCTGTTTCAGGACACAACGTTCACCGCGCCGCTCGGCTCGGCTCGCTCCGGCGAAAAAGCACCGGCACAGCACGCGCTCCCCGGCGGATGGGCGCCGGAGTTCCCGCTCACTGCTCCGATCCGCCGACAGGATCTTCTCGCACTGGAGGATTCACCGCCGCTGTTGCTGAGCTACGATCGCGCCGACGGGCTGTACCTCGGCGTCGGCGCGAACACACCGGCGGCGATGTTTCGCGCGCGCAGGCTGCGCGGCTACTTCGGGTTCGGCTACGCATTCGGATCGCACTACTGGCAGGTGTTCGGTGGTTTCTCGCAGGACTTCCTGACACGCGCGGCGCCGCTGAGGATCGGCACCGAGGGGCACATCATCACCGATACGCGCGATGCCTGGAAGATGGACGTGAACGAGAACACGGCGTATGCCCTGCTCGCCGGCGAGGACCATCGTGATTACTTCCAGCGCAGCGGCTTCTCGATCACCGCGCAACAGTTCATCACGCCGCGCATCGGCTTCGGATTGAAGTACCAGATGGACAACTACCATCGTTCGAAACGAGAGATCGGGTGGTCGTTGTTCGGGCCCAAGCAGCCGTTCTTCGAGGTGCCGGCAGTGCGCGAAGGAAACATGTCGTCGGTGATCGTCGACTTCACGCTCGACGAGATCGGCCTCCGAAGCTGGGACGATCCGCAGTTCGGCCTGCAGGCGCAGGCGGAGTTCGGAAGCATGACCGAGAGTTTTCAACACTATGTGGTGGATCTCCGGCTGCGAACCACGCTCATCGAATCGCGCCTCTGGCTGGCCGTGCATGCGCGCGCCGGGAGCGCAACCGGCGACGCGCCGCCGCAACGGCTGTTCACGATCGGCGGCCACGGAACCATCCCCGGCTATCCGCAGAACGCCTATGTCGGCAATCGGATGCTGCTGCTGGCCGGCGACCTGTTGATCGCACCGATCAAGGGGCTCGGCGTTCGGTTGATCCTCTCGAACGACTTCGCCTCGGCCACCACCACCGGGGCCGGGTCCGGCCTCGCCGCCGGGTTCCTGAACGATATCTCGGACCTCAAGTACTCCCCCTCCATCTACATCGGCAGCGCGGGGGGCACCTTCCGCGCCGGCTTCGCGTTCCGCACCGACGTCTTCGAGGATCCCCGCTTCATCCTCCGGCTCTCGCGGCCGTTCTAGAGAAGCACAGCGTTCGAAATGCAAAGTTCAGCATGTGTTTGCCGATGCGGGGAGCATTGCCGCCGCCCGGCAACTTCACATGCTGAACGTTGAACGTTGAATTTTGACCTTGCCTTAGTCCCGCAGCCGCGGATCGAGCGCGTCGCGCAGGCCGTCGCCGATCAGGTTGTAGCTCACCACCGTCAGGAAGATCATCAACCCCGGGAACACCGCAAGCCACCAGGCGGTCACGTTCGACCGTGCCTGATTCAGCGCCGAGCCCCACGTCACCACGGTGGCCGGAACGCCGAAGCCGAGGAACGACAGACCGGACTCGGTGAGGATGGCGCCGGCGATGCCGAAGGCCACGGAGACGAGCACCGGAGCCAGGGAGTTCGGAAGCACATGCCGGAAGATGATGCGGCGCGCGTTGAACCCGAGCGACTTCGCAGCGGCAACGAACTCCGTGTTGCGCACGCGCAGCACCTCGCCGCGCACGAGTCGGGCCACCCCCATCCACCCTGTTATGCCGATCACGATCATCACGAACCAGATGTTCGCATCGAAGAAGGAGACGATGGTGATGATCAGGAAGAAGCTCGGGAAGTTCAGGAACAGCTCGATGATGCGGGAGATCATGATGTCCACCCACCCCAGGTAGTATCCCGCGAGCGAGCCGAGGATGATGCCGATGATGGCGGCGATCCCCATCGACACGAAACCGATCGAGAGCGAGATGCGCGAACCATGGATCAGGCCCGCCAGCACGTCCCGCCCCGTCTGATCGGTTCCGAGGTAGTGCCCGGAGTCGAAGCTGAGCGGCGGCGCGAAGGAATTCAAGCCGTCGATGGTCCCATAGCCGTAGGCCACCGGAGCCGACACCTTCCAGTCATACTGCAGATCCTTCTTCCAGTCCACATTGAGCAGCTCACGCGGGTACTTCGAAATCGACAGCCCGACCAGATAGTCCTGAACCGGCGGGACATAG
>CAZJYH010000316.1:0-5938 GCA_964549365.1 uncultured Alphaproteobacteria bacterium | reverse complement strand
CATCGGCCTCCCCCTGGTGCCACGCCGAGAAATGCGTCAGCCACTCGGCCGGCTTCGGGTGGTCCGGCGTGTCCACCACGGCAAGCACCACCATCGGCTCGGCGGGCGCGCGCATGCGGCCGCTTACCTCGATCGAGCGGCGGGCCGCCTCCAGCGCGATCAGGTCGTGCCCGCGCCAGGCCAGCTCCGAGCCCTGCACATCGTCCTGATACGACGACGTCCACTTCTTCAACGCCGCGATCCTCCCGGCGCTCTCCTTCACCCGGCTCACCTTGATCCCCTTCGCCGAGAACGCGCCGTTGAGCGCCGTGTACGCGGCGCCCGGATCGGCCGGGATGCAGAGCGCGTCGGCGCCGGCCTGGTACGCGGCAAGCGCGGCGGCGCCGGCGCCGTACGCGTTCGTGATCGCGTGCATGTCCAGCGCATCGGTGACGATCGTCCCGTCGAACCCGAGCTCCAGCCTGAGCAGCTTGTAGGTGATCTCCGCCGAGAGCGACGCGGGGGTGTTCGTGGGGTCGACGGCCGGAACGGCGATGTGCCCCACCATGATGGACTTGACGCCGTTGCGCACGGCGGACCGGAACGGGAACAGCTCCACCGCGTCCAGCCGCCGTCGGTCGGCGTTGATCACCGGCAGCTCGCTGTGCGAGTCGACGGCCGTATCGCCGTGGCCGGGAAAATGCTTCGCGCAGGCGACGACGCCCCCGTCCTGCATCCCCTGGGTGTAGGCGTAGACGTGGTCGGCCACAAGCTCCGGAGCGTCGCCGAACGCGCGGATGTTGATGATCGGGTTGTCGGGGTTGGTGTTGACGTCCGCCACCGGCGCGTAGTTCCAGAAGATGCCTAGCGATCGCATCTCGCGGGCGATGCTGCGCGCCACCGAGTACGTGGCCGAGACGTCGGCCGAGCGGCCGAGCGCCATCATGCTCGGGAATTCCGTCCCCCCCGGGAACCGCATCGTCACGCCGTCCTCGCAGTCGGCCGCGAAGAGGAGCGTGCCGCCGGCGGCGCGCTGCAGATCGGCCAGCACGCTCTGCACCGTGGCGACGTCGCCGTCGAAGACCACGAAGCCCCCGACGTGCCGCTCACCGACGAGCCGGTCGATCGCGTCGCGATAGGGTGCCTCGCTGCGATACTGCGCGCAGTTGAGGCGCGGGAAGATCGATTGCGCAAGGAGCAGATTGTGCTCAACCATCGATGAGTGTGCTTACAATGAACGCGTTCCCATGCGGCCGTGCGCACCCGCGGCCGAAGAAACAACGAAGAGGGACGTGTGAAAAACTGACTCGCGGTAGGGGTGTACGAGTTCGCGGGAACCGAGGGCTGTTCGCGGCGTGGGCCGGTGGTCGGCTGGTCGGCGCGATTCGCGCCTAAACTAGCAATACTTCCCCGCCGCCGCCGAATCGAAGTTGGTAACGGAACGTCAAGCCGACGCGCCGGACCCCGATCGGTTCGTTGTGCCCGGTCCCCTTTTCGTATATTTGCGGTCTTCTTGACATTTCCGGACTTACCTTCAGGACATCCATGGCCAAAAGCCTGAGCATTCTCTTCGTCACGAGTGAGGTTGTTCCGTTCGCAAAGACCGGTGGGCTGGCAGACGTGAGCGCGGCGCTCCCGTTGGCGCTTACCGAGCTTGGGCACGACGTTCGCATCGTTGTCCCCAAGTACGGAACCGTGTCGGAGCGACGCAATCGCATTCACGAGATCAAGCGCCTCAAGGATATCCCGATCATGGTGGCCGGCGAGGAGACGATGGCCACGGTGAAGAGCTCGCAGGTGGTCAACTCCCGCGCCAAGGTTCAGGTCTATCTCGTCACCAACGACAAGTATATGGAGCCGGTGAAGGGGATCTACCAGAACCCGGCCACGGGAAAGGACTTCCCGAACAACGACGAGCGGTTCATCTTCTTTCAGAAGTCGGTGCTGGAGACCTGTGTGCGCCTCGGCTGGCGGCCCGACGTGATCCATTGCAACGACTGGCAGACGGCGCTCATCCCGGCGTTCCTGAAGGAGCTCTACTCGAAGGACAATTTCTTCGCCCACACGCGCGTGGTCTTCACGATCCACAACATGGCGTATCAGGGGATCTTCCCCGCCTCCACGTTCGAGAAGACGGGTCTGCCGGCGAAGGTGTTCACCTCCGCGGGGGCCGAGTTCTCCGGGAACATCAACTTCGTCAAGGCCGGCATCGTCTACGCCGACGCGTTCTCGACGGTCTCCCCCTCCTACGCGAAGGAGATCATGGGCGCGGCGCACGGCTACGGCCTCGAAGGCGTCGTCAAGAAGCACAAGGACAAGCTGTTCGGCATCCTCAACGGCGTCGACACCGAGGTCTGGAATCCGGAGACCGACAAGCAGATCGACACCAAGTACTCGAAGGCGTCGCTCGAAGGGAAGTTCGAGAACAAGACGGCCCTGGCCGCGAAGTTCAACATGGTGGCCGATCTGGACACGCCCGTGGTGGGGATGATCGGCCGGATGGTGCAGCAGAAGGGGTACGATCTGGTGATCGACGCGATCGACGATCTGGCGAAGGCGGGCATCCAGTTCATCGTGATGGGCGAGGGGGAGAAGAAGTATCAGGCCGCGCTCGAGAAGGCCGCGCGCAAGTACAAGAATGTGGCGCTCGTCCCCGCATACGACGAGGAGATGGCCCATATGATCCAGGCCGGCTCCGACATCCTGCTGATGCCCTCGCAGTTCGAGCCGTGCGGCCTGAACCAGTTGTACGCCCTCGCCTACGGGACGGTGCCGATCGTGCACAAGACCGGCGGCCTGGCAGACTCGATCACCGACTACAACCCGAAGAAGGGGGTCGGCAACGGCTTCGTCTTCACGCAATACACCCCCGAGGGGATGATCGAGGCGCTGCAGCGCGCCATCGCGCTCTATCGCGACGAGGAGAAGTGGGAGGCGCTGCAGTTGGCGATCATGGACGAGGATCGTTCGTGGAAGGCGTCCGCGGCCGAGTACGTCGAGAAGATGTACCGCAAGGGATAGGCTTCTCGTGAGGCGCCGGGGCCGAGTACCGCTCCGCCGCCGACCACGCGGGTGTTATGCACGGGCCCTTCGCGCGTCGATACGTTGCGCGGCATGCATGCGATTCCGGGAACACCGGCGCGGGTGTGCCGTACCGGCCGGCGCGCGGGCGTAGCGCACCGTCATCCGGATTCCGCTCGGAAAGATTGATCGGCGCGGCCGCACGGGATGGCTTGCCCGGCTTGTGCCAGGAATGTAGGTTCTTCGAATGTCAAACGTCGTACAGAACAATCGCCTCTTTCTCGCCGTCGTGATGCTCGCAGCCTCGCTGGGGCTGTTCGCATGCAACGACAACCCAACCACCATCGGTGTCGACTACCTCCCGCAGAACATCAAGCTGTTCACCTATCCGATGCAGCCGAGTGATTTCGAGATCACGAGCGGCATCTCGGTGGCGAGCAACAGCTCGGCGGAGGGAGGATCGGCCATCTTGGTGGGGCATACGCCGGACGGCTCCACGGCCCACTCCCTGCTCGCGATCACGTCGCAGTCGAGCCTGATATCCGGGGCGGGCGCCAAGCCCGTGAAGTCCGCCGTGCTCGCGATGCGCACCACGCACTACCGCTACGGCGACACGGCCTCGCGCCGGATCGCCTTCGACGTGGTGGTGCTCGACGAAGTCTTCAGCTCCAACGCGAAATGGACCCCCGAACTCGCCGCCCGCATCGAGGCGGCCACGGCGATCGGATCGTTCAGCGGCACGTACCCGGACGACACCACGCTCGCGGTTGCGCTCGATCCGACGCTCACCCAGAAGTTCCTGCAGGAATATTTCACGTACGACACCGTGAGCGGCATCGCGCAGTTCCGCACGCTGAAGACGCTGGCGCTCCGCGCGAAGAGCGACGGGCGTATCATCGGCGCGATCAACGGGATCGCCGGCGTGGATGCGGCCTACATCCCGCGCCTGAACGTGACGGTAAGCACGGCGACGGCCGACAGCACCGCCTCGCTCACCGTGGGCGCAACGAGCTGGATCACCGACGCGAAGGCGGATGTCGGTCCGAACAAGGTTGTCGTGGCGGCGGGGATCGAGGCGCGCACGTTGATCAAGCTGAAGCTCGATTCGATCCCGACGACGGCCACCATCCACCAGGCGGAGCTTCGCCTGTTCGTCGACCGGTCGAAGACGGTGCTCGGCAACGACTCGCTGACCACGTACCTGATCGCCTACCTGGCGGCCGACTCGTCGCTGACGCCCTCCTCCTACCTGTCGACCGGCATCGGCGGCATCTTCACGGTGTTCCGCATGAGTGACCCGAACGCCGGCACGTTCCGCTTCACCACGCTCGCCCCGGCGGTGAGCACGTGGCTGCGGAACCTTCGCGGCGCAAGCACGGTGAAGAACTACGGCGTGATCCTCGCCTTCAACCGTGGGAACACGGGGGCAAACCTGGAGACGACGAGGCTGGACAAGATTGTCTTCCACGGCCCGGACGATCCCGACCCGGCGCTCCGCCCATCGCTCACCATTTACTACTCGGTGCAGACGGATGCGAAATAACCGACTCACGGGCCTGCTGCTCGGCACCGGACTTCTCTTCGCTGCGGTGATCGGCCCGGCCACGGCGCAGACCGGCGGCGGCAGCACCTATTCGATCTTCAACATCGGCGACCTGCAGACTTCGTCGAACGCGGCGGCGGCGGGGCGCGGCGGCGTGGAGTGCGCGATCCCCAGCCCAACGTTGATCAACTCGATGAACCCGGCGGGCTGGCAGGATCTGCGCTACGTGACGCTGCAGGCCGCGATGAACTTCGAGCAGTATCGTGTCAGCGATCAGCAGAACACGATCTATCAGAACACCCGCAAGCTGCAGGACTTCGCCGCATGCTTCCCCTTCTCCGAGAAGATGGGGGGCGCGGCGGCCTTCGCCATCCATCCGTATTCCACGGTGAACTATCGCACGCAGGTCGCCCAGCGCGTCCCGAACGGCGACTCCGGCACCACGATGCGCACCACCTACAGCGGTCGCGGCGGGGTCTCCGAGGCGTACGTCGGCATGTCGCTGCGGCCGATTCCGTTCGTCACCGTCGGCGGCTCGGTGAACCTCTTCTTCGGGGCGATCACCGGCGCCAACGAGGTATCGTTCGACGATACCCGCATGAACACGGCCTCCTATCAGACGGCGCAGCGATACGTGGGCCTCGGTGGGCGAATCGGCCTGCAGGCACAGCCTACCGCGGACCTCAGGCTCGGCGCGTTGTACGAGACCGGCGCGAAGCTGGATCGCGAGAGCATCTCCAGCACGCACCTGTTCGACAACGGCCGCGAACTGCTCGACACGCTTTCGCAGCGCGACGATCAGCTGACCGTTCCGCCGCGCATCACCGTGGGCGCCTCGCTGGTGAGCGGGCGGTTCCTCTTCGGCGCCGACGCGAGCTTTCAATCGTGGGACAAGTCCCACTTCTCCACCGCGCGTCCGGAGAATCGTTTCGCGCTCGGCGTGGACCGGCTCCCGAGTTCGTCGCTGAACGCGAGCGGGTTCGAGCGTTGGACGTTCCGATTCGGCGGCTACTACAAGCAGACATATTACGAGCCGCTCGCCGGCACCGGCATCGACCAGATGGCCGTCACGCTCGGCGCTCGCGTCCCGATCGGCGGCACGGGCGCCTTCAACTCGAACACCGCGTTCGACATCGCGCTCGAGTTCGGCACGCGCGGCAAGACGGAGTCGGGGCTGACCAAGGAAGCGTTCGGCAAGCTGTCGGTGGAACTGTCGGTGAGCGAGATCTGGTTCATTCGCTCGCGGCGGTAGCACGCCGCCGTGTGTTGTGCCGGAGTTGACTCCGGCACCTGCCGGGTTACGTACGAGCACATACGTGGCATGAGCCGTCGGTGACGGTCGCGGAGTCGACTCCGCGACGCCCCATTCAAGTCGCTCCGGAGACGGCTCCGGCA
>CAZJYH010000315.1:0-5965 GCA_964549365.1 uncultured Alphaproteobacteria bacterium | reverse complement strand
CCGAAGCGAGCGGTTCGCATGCTGTCCTTGCCGGCGCGATTGTGTCGGCGCCGATGGTGCCGACCGCACCCGAGGCGAGCGAATCGGAGGCCGACACAGAGACATCGGATGTCGCGGCTCTCGACGGGACCAACTCGGCTGTGCCTGCGGTTCCAATCGAGGAGGACGATCGCTCCGTCGATCTCGATGCCCTCGATCGTGTGCAGGAGGCCATCGCGGCCGCGATGGCGCAGGTGCAGGCTCTGCGCCCGCCCGTACCTGCCGACGAGTTGCCGGAGCCTGTCGCGCCGCCGATTGTCGCGCCGCCCGCGGATATAGCCCCGACGGCATCGACGACCGTCGGAGATTCCGTCGGGCCCGAGACGGCTGCCGTTACGGCAGCGGAGGTTGATGGTCACGATGTCGAGACCGTGTTGACGCCGGCGATCGATCCATCGACATACGACTTGCCGGTCGCCGATGCGCCGGTCGCGGACTTGCCGGTTGCCGATGCGCCGGTTGCGGACTTGCCGGTCGCCGACTTGCCGGTCGTCGATGACGCGTCCGAGGATTTCGATGAGCGGATCGATCCGTCCGTTGCAGACGCGTCGGAGTCGTTGGATCAACAGGAGGCGGTTCCGGATGAGGCCATGTCTCCTGCCTCGGTTGAACCGATCCAGGATGCGCGGGCAACGGCACCGGGCGATGTGGTGGTGCCGCAGGTGGAAGCCGAGGGGGGCGCGATCGTATCGGATGAGGGGGCTGCCGATGCCTATCCCGAGGCCGATCTGCTGATCGCTGCCGTCCAAGATCCCGCTGCTGTGGACCCCCTTGTGGTGTGGCAGGATGCGACGCCGGAAGCTCCGGCACGGGATGACGGGAAGCGAGGCGTTGCCGATTCCGTGATCGATGCAGAGATCGCAACGGCGGTGGCCGTGGAACCCGCGACAGCCGAACCCGTGGCGGACGAAACCGCAGTGGAAGGTTCACCGGTCGATGAGGCGCCGACCTTCGATCCCGCCGACGCGATCTCTCCCGAGTTCGTCGTGGATGCCCCGGAACCGGCGGCGTCGCATGAGCCCTCGATTCCGTCCGTGTATGCCGCTCGGATCGAGGAGCCGGAACCCGTTGCCGAACATGTGGCTGCTCCGGAGAGCGTCCATCCGGTCCAGGCACCGGATGTCGTTGCCGCGAACGTTTCGCCTGCCGAGGTCGTGGAGCGTCCGCGCTCGCTGGGGCTTGCCCTGCATACCGTGAAGAATGCCGCGCGCCTGCGCAGTTCGAACCTCCGGTTGATCCCCGGTCTGGAGTTCGCGCCGTTGCGACGCGAGGATGCGGGACGCCACCAATCGATCGCGCCGCTGATCAACGAGCCGATGCCGCAGCCGGAGGTGCCCCCCCGTCGCGTTCCAGTGGATGCCGCCACGATGCCGCCGCTTCCGGAGTTGGAGCATGACGGAGGCGCGGCGCCTCCCCCGATGACCCCTCCCACGCCGAGCGCGGCGGAGCACGCCGTCGAGGGGGGAAGCCCCGAGGGAGAACGCGCGGAGCCGACGCGTGAACGTGTGCCGCGCGCAGTGCCGGTCACGCAGCTTCCGTTGCCCGACGAGAGCCTGACGCCGCTGGAGGAACTTGCGCGTCGACTCGAACGCGCGCGCATTCCGGTAATCGACGAGGCCGAGCAGCGAATGGCGTTCGAACCGTCGCTCGTCAGCGAGACGCTGGCCAACATCCTGGTGGCGCAGGGCGCGTACGCCGAGGCGCTGAAGGCGTTTCAGACGCTCGCCCGTGCGAAGCCGGAGCGGCTCGACTACTACCAGCAGCGGATCGACGAGATCGAGCAACATCTCGAACGGCAGACGAACGAATGACAGGCTTCCGAGTCGCCGATCGATGCGACGGTTTGATTCGACCCGCCACACATTCCCGCAGTTGGCCGCATGGTGGGGTTCTCGGCGGCCGGTGCCCACGGTGAGCGCATGGGTTCCGGAGCGCAGCGTCGGCACAATGCACAATCGTCCGGGCGTCATCCGGTTGACGGCCATCAACATCTCTCCATGCGACTAGCCTGGTACATACTGCGCCTTCATATCGGCCCGTTCCTGTTCGGGACGTCGGTGGTGGTGTTCATCTTCCTGCTGCAGCTGGTGTTCAAGCAGTTGAACAACCTCGTCGGGAAGGGGCTGTCGTTGTGGGTGATCCTGCAGTTCGTTGCGTACAACATCGCGTGGATGCTGGTGCTTGCGGTGCCGATGGGGATGCTTGTCTCCGCATTGATGGCCTACGGCAAGCTGAGCGGTCAGAATGAATTGACGATCATCAAAAGCTCAGGCGGGAGCGCGTTCACCGCGATGCTTCCTTCGATGATCGCCGGGTTGTTGATGTCGGTTGCGCTGTTCCTCTTCAATGACAAGGTGCTCCCGGAGACGAACCATCGCGCGTATGTGCTGCAGGCGGACATCGCCCAGCTGAAGCCCACGTTCGCCATCGATCCGGGACGCTTCAGTCAGCTGCAGGGATACTGCATACTGGCGCGTCAGGTGGACCGCGAGCACAACGTGCTCATCAACGTCACGATCTACGAGAACGACGGGGACAACCTGAACGTCATCAACGCAAAGCGTGCCGAGCTGCGTTCGAACGCGGAACTCACGAAGATGGTGATGACCTTTCACGACGGCGAGATCCACGTCATCAACCGCCAGCGCCTGTCGGAGTTCCGGAGGTTCACGTTCCGCCAGCATCAGCTCGTGCTCAGCACCAGCGGATTCAGCTTCAACCGAAGCGATCCCAAGGCCGTGGGGCGAAACGACCGCACGATGAACATCGCGTCGATGCGGGCCATCGCCGACTCCGCCCTGGCCGAGAGTCGTGTGGCGCAAGCGGCCATCACCCGCATGCTCGCCCAGGGAACGGCCGAACGCCGGCGTGACACGGCCGCTGCGCGCGTGGGTGCCGCCGCAACTCGTGCCGAGGCCGCGAGCCGTGCGCTGGCGCAGCTTGCCATGCTTCGCCCGCAGCTCGAAGCGCAGAGCCTTCTGCGATCTCAGAAGGTTCGCGACTCGGATCAGTACTACGTCGAGATCTACAAGAAATACTCCATCCCGCTGGCCTGCCTCGTCTTCGTGTTCGTGGGCGCGCCGCTCGGCATCGTGGTGCGTCGCGGCAACTTCGGCGTGTCCGCGTCGATAGCGCTCGGTTTCTTCGTCGTCTACTGGGCGTGCCTGGTGGCGGGGGAGAAGCTTGCCGACCGCGCGATCCTTTCCCCGGCGGTTGCCATGTGGATGGCCGATGCGGTGATCGGCCTGCTCGGTCTGTATCTCACCGTGCTGGTGTCACGCGAGACGGTCACGTTCTCCTTCGAGTTCACGTTGCTGAAGCGTCTGTTCCGCCGCAAGAGCGCGACGGCGTAACGACGGCTTCATCCGGCCCGCGCATCATCGGGCCCGCGCATCGTACCGATGTCCGACAACGAAAGAGGGCGCGGCCATCCGGCCACGCCCTCTCACGTTTCCTCTCAATCATCATCTTCTCTCAACGTGTCGCTATCGTAATCATGGAATCAGGGCAACCTTACGGTGCAACGTCCTGACGGTTGCAGTACGCACATCCGGTTACTTCTTGTTGTGCTGGGCATTGCCCCCCCAGGCATACCACCCATCGGCATCGTCCGTGCCCGTGTTCAGACAGAAGAGCCATCCGTCGGCGGTTCCGGCGTAGACGTTCCCGTCGGCGAGCGCCGGTTGAAAGGCCATCGGATGATCGATGCGATACATGAACCGTATCGCGCCGTTCTTCTGGCCAACGGCGGCCAGATGTCCCTGTGCCGTGGTGAAGTACATATCCTCCTTGCCGAGCGACGGCGGCGAGAACACCTGCCCGTCGGCGTCGATCCCCTTGCCGTGCGCCTCCGCGCGCCATGCCATCTCTCCGCTCTTCGCTCGCACGCAGTTGAGCCAGCGCCCCTGTGCGTTCATGATCTGCCCGTTCTTCTGCGCGGCGCGCGCTCCCTGATACGCCCAGCCTCCGGCCACCGTCTTCACGCCGATGTGGGCGTTCGCGCGATCCAGCTGCGCCGCCGCGGGCGCGGTGGCAAACCCGACGGAGCCATCGAGCGCACTCTGCTGCGCCTCGTTGATCGCCACGCCGCCGCCGGAGTTGACCGAGAGATACTCGGCGCGGCCCGCGGCCATCAGCGTCCGCGAATCGGCCTCGCCCCCCTGCAACGTCAACTGCTGCATTCCCTCGTACGACTTGCCGTCGCGGCTCTCCTTGCGCGTGATCACCGCCCTGCCGTCCACGATGATCGGCGCGCTGGTGCCGGCGTTCTCCTTCCTCCAGATCTCCATGCCGGTCTCGGCGTTCAAACAGTAGGATGTGCCGTCGAAGCAGGTGAAGAGCAGCTTGTCGTCGTCGACGACGGGCGCGGAGATCACGTCCGCCGAGATCGGATGGCTCCAGATGTGCGTGCCGGTCTTCAGGTCGGCGCAGAGCATGCGATGGCTCGCGGAGGTTGCTTCGTCGCCGCCGTGATTCGGTGTCTGTGTCTGCATGCCGTGGTTGCTTCCGCCCCCCCGACCGTTCCCGGGATGCGCGATGTACAGCCGACCCCGCGAGATCGCCGGCTGGCTCATCAGCGGGTCGCCGAGCCACTCCTGCCATACAAGCTTACCCGTCCTCGCCTCCACAACGATCACCGTGCAGCTCTCGGTGTTGAACGCCACATACCCGTCCTCGACCACGGCGGCGCTGGGGCCGTCGTCGCTGGTATGAATCTGCCAGACCTTCTCACCGGTCCGCGCATCGAACGCATAGAACTCGTACGATCCGTAGCCGCCCCCCACGAACAACATGCCGTCGGCGTAGGCGGGCGTCGCGATCGGGAGTCCGCCCGGGACTCGCACGGCCCAGCCGGTGCGACCGTCCTTGGTCGTGAATCGTTCCGGTTGGAGCTCCCTGGTGGCCGTGAGCGATATCGGGACCGCATTGTCCAGATCGATCACGATCGTCGGAGCCTCCGCGCGGACCGTGTCGTTGCCGGGGGGTGTCACGGCCGGCGAATCGGCGAGGCGCGCGCCCGCACGCCCGCCGGCGTTGTCCGGCTGCGCGAACAGATCGAGGCGCTCAACGGTCATCGCCACGGCGATCGTGGCAAACGGGATCAACAGCCATATCGGGCTCGGTATCCTCTTCATCGAATCTTCTCCTGGTGTAGGCAACGTTGGCAGGATGACGACCCCTTTGCCGGATTGTGACATGATCGCCTATCCGTCCCTTTTCATCCTCTTCGAGAATGCCTCCTCGCCGAGCAGGCCCTGCGCGCGCAACACCGTGCGGAGATCGCCCTCGACGCCCATGCGCTTCGATTGCTCGCTGATGCGCTCGGTCAATTCGGCGTATGCGTCGCCGTCGGCCATGCTGTGGATCTGATAGGTCAACACGCCGAGCATTTTGCGATAGGCGCGATTGCGCCGGAATGCAAGTCCGGCGATCGCCAGCAGCGCCGCAGCCACGGCGCCGATGGTCCAGATGATCGACTCGGCGTTGCGGACAAGCCCATCGCCCGTGGTGCCGACGGTTCCCTGCACGCGCCGCAGCGAGCGGCCCAGCACCGAATCGATCGCGCGTTGTGTGTTGTCGCCGAGCGCGACGTCCATCAGGCCGGCCAGCAGCAGCCGCGTGGAGTCACCGAGAAGCTCGGAGCGGATGGCCCCCAGTTTCCGGACGGTCGCGGGGCCGAGCAATGTGTCGCGCATCGCCGCAAGAAGCAGGGCTGTACGCGGGCCGAGCAGGTCGGTACGAAGATCCCCGACCAGGTCGCGCGTGCGGCCACCGAGCAGTTCTTCGCGCAATCTGCCGGCGGATCGCTCCGTTTCGTCGAGGAGATCCCGTTCCAATCGGGAGACCAACTCGCGCGTGCGCGTTCCGAGCAATGAGTCGCGGATCGCCGGGACGCTGCTCCCAAGGCCGTGGCCGAGACTTGCGG
>CAZJYH010000314.1:455-5983 GCA_964549365.1 uncultured Alphaproteobacteria bacterium | reverse complement strand
GTATCGCGCCCCGTCACCCAGGCGGTAATGAACAACCCGCGGACCGGATCGTATCCGTAGGCACGATTGCGCAGGGTCACCAGCGCGGGTCCCTTCGTCTCGAACACCACCGTCCTCTTCCAGGCGTCGCCGCGAAGCACATAAAGAGAGTAGTTGGACTTGTAGATCGTGTCGGTCCCGCCCGGGGCCGGACCGATGTCACCGCGCCATTGAAGCGAACCGGCCAACACGGCGCCGTCGAACTCGCGGGGCTGCTCAAACCCGGTGGGATTGAGCACCGCCTTCGTGGTGTTGGAATCGGCACGAATCTGTTCCGGCCGGAAGGAGGTCACAAGAATCACCCCCTGATCGCCCCGCCCCGCCCAGTGGCCAAGCGAGTACCAGAGTTCCGCCGTCCGGACGTTGGTGTCCGGTGAACGGCGAAGCTCGCCCCACCGTACGCGCAACTGCCCGTTCTGAATGATGACGCCGGGCCATCGCTGCTCGACGTTTGGGCCGGTGGCCGGCTCGATCGAAAGGCGAACATCCTGCTCCTGGGCCCGCGCCGTGAGGCTCGCGGCCAGAATCGTCATCACCAGGAGAATGGTACGGAGGTAGCGTTTTACCATGGCAGCAGGGCTGTATAGGTTGGAAGGATTCGACCGGAGCAGGGATCACCGGTGTTCGCTGTCATCCCCGGCACGTGAGAACACATGCATGAAGATACCGTTGCCGAACGGATCGCACCAAGGGAATCTTGGGGCACGGATGCTCCCCCGGTTTATGATCGATCCGGGAGAAGAACCGCGGTGGAGAGATCCCCGGGGAATCGAGGCTGCAGCCCCTCGCGACGCCCCCTCCGGCATCGCCGTCAAGAGGGGAGGCCCTTCCGTTGAATATTTTTTTTGAGGGCGTTGGGGTGCAAAAAGCCCACACGATGGGGGGAAGACCGTTGTGGGATCGAATATACAGATGCGATTTCCCGCGCACAGATAGAAATGCCGGAAATTTTACCGAAAGCGCACATTCTGAACGCGAAGTCAATGACTCCGTCGACCTCGATGCTTGCCTAAATCGGCGATTTCAAAGGCGTTCGGAAGGTCCATAACTGACACGTTTCAGAGGCACGGCCAACTATGGCAGGAATCTACAAAGCAAACTCCACAAAGGTGGAATAGTTCTCTGGGACCCATAGCTCTAGTTTTGTACCTGACCAGTGGTCCTAAGTTGATCTGACCCCAAGCGGATCGATGATGCCAAGGTCGTGAGGTCCAACCGCGTACCAATAGTGGTCGCCGAGCTGCCGATTTTTGACTCGCGTCGGAAGCCTCAACGTCGATGTGTCCAGACGGCTGAGACCGAAAGCGCTTGAGTCCGCTACATGGAAGCATGGTATGTGTCCTTACCACCAGAGAACCATGCGAGTAGCGTTCCGGGTTGTCGAGCACTCGGATTTCGACCAATGACTCTGAGATTCCGTCCCCAAAGGATCAGAGGAGCTATGCGAGATGGGGGCGCCAACCCCCATCTCGCTTGGTACGCGGATCGCCAAAATATGGCGCAAACAGCCCATACGCCAACATTACCCCTCACCCGAAACATTTCGCTACATCCCGCGGTCGTTGTCATCGTTGTCGATGCGAACCTTGAATATGTCCAGAGCAAACGCCGCTATCCGCTTATGCACCCTGTAAGGGATGGCGGCGTTTGTTGTATCCACTCCCCCGAAAATCCGTAGGTTTCCTCCGCTCACGACATCGTCGGCACCAATCCCCGATTCCCTGTCACGGCCGGCCTCCCGCCTGTGTCTCTCCGGTACGATCGCGGCGGCATGTCCCCCCGACAACGGCGGACTCGTTCGCCGATCGATGGCCCCGCTCCGAACCGGCATCACGATGACCATGCAACCGATACGCTCCCTCGCCCCGTGCCTCCTTATCGCAGCGGCGCTCTTCGCCGGCACCGGATGCGGCTCGCCCGTGGAATCGCGGCAGCCACCGCGCTCCGACGGATCGATCACCGCCACCATGAACGGAGCGGCATGGACGTCGACGCGTGCAAACGCGACCTATGCCTCCACAACGCTCCGCGTGACCGGGCGTGATGCATCGGATTCGATCGTGGTGGACATTCTGCTCTACAACGTCATCGGGGCGGGAACGTACGATATCGGAACAACCGATGGTGTGACGGTGAGCGCGGCATATGGCCGCAAGGATGGGATCGGATATTCAACGCCGCTGACCGTCCCGCCACGAATGAGCGGCACGGTCGCAATCACGACGATGACCGGAGACAGTGTCGCCGGCACGTTCCGGTTCACGGGGTATCGAAACGGCGACGCCGGGTCTCACGAATCGCTCGATGTGCGCGACGGGAGTTTCCGACTGCGTACGACAAGGTGATCCCGCCTACATGCGAATGATCGAGAAGTCCGCGGCGCGGTTCTGCCGGCGCGCCTCGTCGGAGATATTCGGCACCATCGGATTGCGCGAGCCGTACCCACGCGCGCGCAGGCGGCTCGGATCGACGCCACCACGCTCCACCAGATATCGCCGCACGGACTCGGCGCGACGTCGCGAAAGATTCTCGTTGTATGCCGGCGAGCCGATGTCGTCGGTATGCCCCGAGATGGCGATCTGCGCCGACGGATATCGCCGCAACAGCGCGATCAACCGGTCCAGCTCCGGGCGCGACTCGGCACGAAGCGTATCGGAGTTGTAGTCGAAGAAGATGTTGTTCAGGTCGAAGCGGTTGCCGCGCCGGATCGGCGTGAGCGTGAAGTCCTTGTGCACCTCCTTGTACGCGGTGCGACGCGGAACCTCGTAGTGCGTCGAGAGGAACCCATATCCGTCGGCGCTCACGGAGATGCCGTAATCCAGCCCCGGCTCGAGCACCACCGCGAAGCGGCTGCCGATGCCGGTTCCTACCTGACGCTGGATCACCCGCCCGTTCGACAGGTTCTCGATCGTCACCAACGCGTCCACCGCCGAGCCGTCGCCCTCCTCCTCGCTGACCGTTCCGGTCAGAAGCACCACACCCTCCGGCAGGAACCGGGGATCGAGCTGTCCGGTGACGATGCCGGCCGTCCCGCGCTGACGATCCGATTGCGTGAAGTAGACCATGTCGCCGGCGGCCGGTATGCTGAAGAAGGTCTCATCGAGCGCGGAGTTCACGCCGGCGCCCACGTTCTCGGGTGCCGACCACGTTGAATCGCGAAGCACCGTCATGTACACGTCGTCCCCACCGAAACCACCGGGACGTTCGGAGGAGAAATACAGGGTCTTGCCGTCGGCCGCGATAAACGGCGCGAAGCTCCCTCCGGCGGCGTTGATGTTGCGCCCGAGATTCTGCGGAGCGCCCCAGGCACCGTCACGGAAATACGCCACCCAGATCTGGTGTTCGCCGGAGGGTGAATGGGCGGTGGTTGCAAAGTAGAAGGCGTCGCCGCGCGCGTTGATGGCCGAGCCGTAGATTCGGAATCGCGTCCGTTCGCTCAGGAAGAACTCGGTTACGCCGCCGCCGAGACCATGCGCATTTTTCCAGCCCGCACCGTCGATGTCCGCCGTGTAGAACGGACCGCCGTTGCGCACCCAGCCGGGCGCGAGCGAGCTGTAGTAGATGGTGTTGCCGGAGGGGCTGATCGCCTCCACCGCATCGTCGTCCGCCGTGTTGATGCCGGCTCCGAGGTTCACCGGAGGTCCCCAATGTTCCTTGCCGTCGGCGGTCTTCACGCGAGCACTGTAATAGATATCGCTGTCGTAGCGGCCGTTAGCGCGGCGGTGGGCCCATTCGCGACCACCCAAACGCGTCGAATTGAAGAACATGACGCGGCCGTCGGCCGTGATGCGTGGGGTGTTGCTTTCCACGAACGGGTCAACCCCGGGTTGATCGTCCGCATTGTCGGAGCCGTGACGATACGCAGGCGCGGCCGCACGGCCGGCACCGTTGCTCAGGGTGATCAGATCCGCACGGGCGGACGAACCGGCCGCAACCGAAAGCCTCTGCGCACTGCATGCGATCGAGCAAATCACCAAGCCCGCCGCAATCGACGGAAGAATTTCACAGATACGAAACCGAGCCATCACATCCACCAATGCATCACACTACGATGCCACGGTCGCGCCATACGACCGGCTATTGATGGACCTCACGATTGGGTTGTCGAGACGGAAGCCGGCCCATCAACAGCGCTCCCCCAAGAAGCGCCCGTCGGTGGGCATCGTGCACGGCACCGGACCAGTGCATGTACACGATCACATTCGCGAGCGTACCGACTGTATCGTGCCGCGAATACGGACGGCAAATATAGGAAGCGGGACACACATGGCGTGAACCTTCGGGTAGCGGTGTGTAAACGGCGCGCCGGCCGATTGCGCCCCAGGGCGGTGATCATCCGAAGACCGAGCGATGGGGATTGTGTATCAGATAAGCCGCCGTGCCTTCAATTCAAGGTATTTGTTGATGGTGCTGACGGTGAGCCCGCTCGGAGTGGTGAGGATCGACGTGATGCCGTACCGTTGCAACTCCTTTACGATCAGGCGCTTCTCGAACGCGAACTTCTCCGCGATGGTCTTCAGGTACACACCCTCGGTATCGGTCGGCATCGTCTCCAGCATCGCGCGCAGCTCGGTGTTCTCGAAGAAGACCACCACCAGGAGGTGATCGCGCGCGATGTTCCGGAGATAGGGCAACTGCCGCTGAAGCGATGAGAGCGTCTCGAAGTTCGTGTACAGGAACAACAGGCTGCGCGTGGTGAGCTTGCGCCTGATGGTGGCGTACAGCAGATCGAAGCTGGACTCCATGAAGTTGGTGCGCTGGTTGTACAGGATCTCGAGCACCTTCTGCATCTGCGACCGGCGGCGTTCGGCCGGCAGCAACGTTCCCATCTTTTCGGAGAACGTGGCGAGGCCCGCCTTGTCCCCCTTCAGCAATGCGATGTTGGATATCACGAGGCTGGTGTTGATCGCGTAGTCCAGCAGCGTCATCCCCTCGAACGGCATCTTCATCACGCGCCCCTTGTCGATCACGCTGTACACCTGCTGCGCCTTCTCGTCCTGGAACTGATTCACCATCAGCTCCGACGTGCGTGCCGTGGCCTTCCAGTTGATGTTCCGGAAGTCGTCGCCGATCACATACTCACGAATCTGATCGAACTCCATCGTCTGGCCGACGCGGCGAATCTTCTTGATGCCCGCCTGGCTGAGACGATTGGAGATCGCCAGCAGCTCGTAACGGCGCATCTGGATGTACGAGGGGTACACCGGCGCCATAAGGTCGCCGCCGCTCCGATAGCGCCGCCGCACCAGCCCGAGCGGCGTACGGGCGAACACGTTGATGGTGCCGAAACGATATTCCCCACGCTCCACCGGCCGCACCGTGTAGCTCACCGCGCGCGACCCGCCGGAGGGTATCGTCAACGTGGCCTCCATGTCGCGCTTCTGAAACTGCACCGGCAGCTCGTCGACGATCGTCACGCCCACGGGAAACGGATAGCGGTTCTCCAGGTAGATCCGGATCTCGTTGTCGTCCCCGTTGGAGAGGCGATC
>CAZJYH010000314.1:0-443 GCA_964549365.1 uncultured Alphaproteobacteria bacterium | reverse complement strand
GGCGCGTCGCGCATGGCGTGCACGCCCGCGCGGATGCGGAAGAGCATCAGCGCATCGACGGCCGTCAACATGGCGAGCACCAGCAGTCCCAGCCTCCCGATTTCGAACAGCGCGGGGACGGCATACGACGCCAGGAACAAGGCTCCCAGCGCGCCGAGCGCGATGAAGAATCGAGAGTTCAGATAGAAGTTGCGCATGAGCCTTGATGCGGGTTCGAGGATCGCGTCGGTGCCCTACCTCGGCACTTCGATCTTCGCGATGATGTCGTTGATCACGTCGGCCGGGCCCATCCCCTCCATCTCCCGCTCCGGAGTCATCGCAGAACATCCAAAAGCAGTCAATGTCGATGCCCCATGCCGACATGAAACTAGAAAGTTCTTCGCCATCCGAATACAGGGTTTCCTTTTCGCCACCGATGGGATGATGGATGACGGCGACACCAT
>CAZJYH010000313.1:0-5994 GCA_964549365.1 uncultured Alphaproteobacteria bacterium | reverse complement strand
TGTTCCGTCGCCTGTTCCCGACCGCCGCGAACGGACGGGAGAAGGGGACCGAGTGAGGAAGCCGGACGTTCTAAGGAAAGACGTTCTAGGGAAAGAAGAGAGAGGACAGAGAAAGGCGGAGTGCTGAGGGCAGAGTGCAGAAGTCAGAACGCAGAAGAAGAGCGCGTTCCGACGGTTCCGGTGCATATATCATTGAAGTCTACAGCGTCGGTGCGCAACCTGGCACCTGGCACTTGGCACTTGGCACTTGGCACTTGGCACTTGGCACTTGGCACCTGGCACTTGGCACTTGGCACCTGGCACCTGGACATTGTCGGCGCTTCTTCATGTGCCGATCGATCGCGCGGAGAGCCGATGAACCAAACAGGAGAGTGAAGAGATGCGGCGCACCGTTATCATCGCCGTGGCCGGAACGCTGCTGGCGCTGCTGATCGGGCGGATGTTGATCGACGCGCAGTGGACCCTGTTTCGAGGCTCCACGACGCTCGACTTTCGACATGAGGCCCGCCTGCGCGCCGAGGCGGCCGCGGCGTTGGCAAGCCGCGACGTGCCGGTGGGAGCGCTCCTCTTCTATGGGGATTCGGTGATCGGCGTGGGACACAACACCGTGCGGCGCGACGCAAACGCCGGCGGGCACGCGGAGATCAACGCCATCTCCGACGCGATCGGCCGCTTCGGCGTCGAAGGGTTCAACGCGCTGAACAGGGACTCGGTCTGGATGGTGACCACGTTCGAGCCGTGCGTGATGTGCCGCGGCGCGATCCTCGAGTACGGCATTCGCAACGTCCGATTCGTGAAAGGGAAGTCCTCGCTTCAATGGCTGCGGGAGGATGCACGCCTGATACGCTATCAGTTGCTACGTCGTCAGAGCGGCGCCGAGGAGATGCAGGACTCGCTCTTCAAGATGTACAAGTAACACGAGACCCCATTCGATGATGCCCCGATTCCGTTCCCCGCTTCGAGCGATGCGCGCGCCGCGCTCCACCGTGCTGCATCCCCTGCTGCTCGCGGCCCTGCTGGTCGGGGCGCTGATGCTGCTCGATGGTTGCAGGGACGGCTGCGACGGCGTCATCTGCGGCCCCGTGCCGCCGGCGTTGCAGGTGTCCGTCACGGATACCGTCTCCGTCGACACGCAACTGGTGGTGCTGAGCGGGAGCCCGGCCGCGTTGGATACCGTCGACACCGTGCTGGTGGTGAGGCGAACGATCATCGATGCCGACGTGATCTTCATGACCATCAACGGCAAGGATACGACCGCCGGGAGCGCGATCCCACGCGACGCCTCGGCGAATACGTTTACCGTCCTGAATGCGCAGGATGTGCCGGGCGGCTCGTTCCTCGTGCAGGCGCTGCGCAACGGGCGCCGCTCCCGCACCCCCGCGCTCACCGTGCGCAAGGTCGACGGCTGCTGCGGGTATTCGGTGGGCGGGAGTTATCGGCTCGACCTGCCGTTGAAGTAGGGGCCGACGATCGCCGCGCTGCCGGCGATGAGCGAGTCGCGACCGACCCCCAAGTCTCAACGTTCGAGTGCGTCGAAGTGCCCGAAGGTGCGCTGTGCCTCGGGGAGTCGTGCCGGGGGGAGGTAGTCGCAGACCTTCGCCATCGCCTCCCAGATCGCCGCCACCGCCGGATGATCATGCGCCGCCGCCGCCGCGTTCTCCGAACGCCATGCAAACACCTCCACGATCGCTCCGCTCGACGAACGCCCGAGCATCGGCGGATCATCGGTCGCAAGCTCCAGCCGCTGCAGCGTGGGGACGTGCGCCCGCACCAGCTCCAGCAGTTCCTGCTCCTTTCCTTCATGCGGTTGATACACCGCGATCACCATTGCCGCCGTCATCGTTTCGCTCCTCATGGTTTGTTTCCGGGATCCTTGAACCACTCCAGCCAGTTCCCCACCACACCGCGAAGGCGAGCCGCGTTCAGCGCGTAGTTCCATTCGCGCCCGTTGCGCTGTACGATCACCAGTCCCGCGGACTCCAGCGTTCGCAGGTGCCTGCTGGTGGTTGGCCAGGAGCAGGAGAATCGCGCCGCGATCTCCCCGGCGGTCATCACGCCGCCGCGGGCGTTCAGCACCACGAGGATCCTGCGGCGCGCATCGTGCGCCAGCGCCTTGAACACGATCTCCAGATCGGCGAGCTCGCGCTCGGCTCGTCCCTTGGTTGCCATCGCTTCGTGAGGTCCTTCGGTTGATATTTAGCGAATATGCTAAATGATGGGATGTCGCGCCAGTGTTTCATAGTGGTTCATTTTGAGAATTCGAAGCATTGTCTTCAGCAGAACAACAGGTCTGTCATCCCCGCTCATGCGCGGATCCATCCGGCTAACTCCGTGGATTCCCGCTTTCGCGGGAATGACAGCCGAGGGGAATCTCGACCTTCACCTCGCTATCGTATTCAAATCGTATTCAAACAGAGTCACTACCGGTGCTTCCGTGTCGAGTGCCGGGTCGCGGGGTCAACCCCGCGACAACACTCATGCCGACCCGCGACAACACCGGCACGGTTCGTCGGCTCCGAGACTGCCACCCCCGAAACACGATGGCCCCGCGCCGGCGATGGTGCCGGCGCGGGGCCTCGGTATCATTGCGCGTGCAGTTTGCTGCTACTTCGCGTTCAGCGTCCAGTCGTACTCGGCGAAGGCGATCGTGACGTTTCCGTCCATGCCGGCCTTCATCGCGGCCGTCCCGTACTTCTTCACGAACGTCTTCAAGCCGGCGTCACCGCCGAAGTCCGCCTTGTACCACTCGAAGATCTTCGTGAGCGTCAGCTTCGAGGTCTTCGGATCGAACGCGTTGTACTTCGATGCGAGGTACGCGCTCGCGTTGCGAGCCAGCTGCGCGCGCACCGTCTTGGCCGTGTAGACGTGGGGGAGAAGCGGCGGGCAGCTCCGTGCCGCGCACACCAGGCCGAAGTGGATCAGCGGCTCCTTGAACTTGGCGCGCACCATCGTGTTCTCGATGTCGTTCAACGTCAACGACTTGCCCGCCACCTTGAACTTCCGGCCGTCGAAGAAGCCCTTGACGTCCACCGGCTTTTTCATGCCCGGGTTGTCGAGCACGTTCTTGATGACCAGCGCATTGTAGGCGTTGATCCAGAACGCGAGCTGCTCGTTCGGCGGGAGCGAGGCCGGTGAAGCGGTCTCGAGCGATGCAAGGTACTCCTTGAACTCGGCGCTTGCCTTGAACTTGGCATAGTCCACGCGTCCGTTGGAGACCGCCGTCGCCAGAACCGTCTCGAACTTGGAGTGATCGAATCCGGCCGCGGCGTCCTTGGCGTACGCCTGCGTTCCAAGCGCGATGCTTATGGTCAGGACCGCCAACGCGAGCCGGGAGGGAGAGAAGCGAGTGATCTTCATTGATTGATTCCAGGTTGTCGATAGGATTTGCCGATGCTTGCAGCATGAATCTTGTGAACGCCCGCCGGCGGCGCGAGCGCTATCGGGGAATGCTGTTGCGCCATGGCGGCGCCTGCGACAAGATGCGCTGATGAACCGCGCAGTCCTCATCATGCGCGCCGGGGAGATAGCCGGTGCTCACGAGAAACTCGTTGACGATCTCGCCGCCGGTGAAGACGAACGTGCGCTTGAACAGCTTCCTCCACTCGTCGCGCGTGAGGGGATGATGCGCATCCAGCCATCCCGCGAACGATCCGTAGCGACCGCGCAGCGCAAGGATCCGATTCGCGTTCTCGATGGCCGCGTTCACCTTCAGGCGATTGCGAACGATCCCCGCATCGGCAAGCAGGCGCGCGCGGTCGCCGTCATCGTACCGGGCAACACGATCCAACGCGAAGTTGTCGTATGCGGCATGGAACGACTCCTTCTTTCTGAGGATCGTGGTCCAGGAGAGCCCCGCCTGGTTGATCTCCAGAATCAACCTCCCGAACAGCGCGTCGTCGTCGCGGAGGGGGAAGCCGTACTCGGTATCATGATAGATCCGATGCACATCGTCGGGGGCGGCATCGCGCACCGCGGAACAGTAGCTCATGCCTGGGGGCGTCTTGTGTGGGAGAATTTCTTAGCTTTCCGGCCGCTTTCGCCCGGCGATCGCATGCTGTTCATGGCGCTTCGTCGGTCGAGAGCGTACAAGGTTTGATTCACTGAGCAGGATCGTATGCCGCAGATCATTGAAGGTTCCTTGAACGCGGCGGGGCACCGCTTCGCGATCGTCGTAAGCCGCTGGAACGAATTTATCACAAAACGCCTGCTCGAAGGGGCACTCGATTGCATCCGCATGCACGGTGGTGACGCCGAGGCCGCCACGGTCGTGTATTGCCCGGGGGCATACGAGCTGCCGCTCGTCGCGCGGCGCCTTGCATCGGAGCGGAAGTTCGACGCCGTCATCGTGCTCGGCGCGGTGATCCGGGGCGGGACGCCGCACTTCGAGTACGTCGCCGGTCGTGCCGCAAGCGGCATCGCCGACGTGATGGATTCCACCGGGGTACCCTGCATGTTCGGCGTGCTCACCGTCGACACGATCGAACAGGCGATCGAACGCGCCGGCACGAAGGCGGGCAACAAGGGCTGGGAGGCCGCGCAGGCCGGCATCGAGATGGTGAACCTCCTGCGTGCGCTCGGCGCCTGAAGCGTCGAGCGCATCGAAAGCGATTCGCACGGAGCGAATGGCGACGGTGCCGCGAGGATCCGCTCGGTGCCGGAGCCGGCGCGCCCGGCGAAGACATACCGATCGATTCGCCCGAGTGTGGCGCACGGCGTTCTGCCTTGCATCGCTCGGATCGATGTCCGTGTTTTGCGCGAGTCGTTTGATCCGTTCCGGCATGATGGCCGCTTCGGGCCATCGCGTATCGAAATCATCATGAAGCATTCCCGTATGATCCTTCCCCGGTCGGTTCGGTCACATCTCCCGCTGCTCCTCATCTTCCTGGCCGTTCCCGGCGCTCTCCTCGCTCAGCAGGGCAATCGATGGACGGTCTACAGTGCGATGAACTCCGGCCAGGGGGTCGCGTTCGACGCGGACGGCAAGCTCTGGATCGCGACCACCGGCGGCGTTGCGGGCTACGACATCATGGCCGATTCCTACACGATCTACCACACGCGCGATCAGATCTATCCCGAGAAGCAGGGGTTGCTCTCGCTCAACTCGACGGCAGTGGGCGTCGACCCGGCCACCGGCGACCTGTACGTGGGGAGCGACAACGGGCTGGTGAGCATTCGCCGCAGGAGCGGAACGTGGAGTTACTCCGCGGAGATCGCCGCGATGACCGACCGGCCGAGCCGCTACATCAACGGCTTCGGTTTTGCCGACGGCCGCGCGTATATCCTCACGGCGTTCGGCGTGGGCGTCTACAACCCGGTCGACAGCAGCTTCATCGAATCCTACTTCCGGTTCGGCTCGATCCCGTCGAATACGTCGGTGCGCTCGATCGCGTTCTGGCGCGGGCGCATCTGGGTCGGCACCGAGAAGGGGCTGGCCTCGGCGCCGCAGGGCGCATCGAACCTTCCGGCTCCCGACACCTGGACGGTGCATCCGCTGCTCGACGGGCGCTCCGTTCTCTCCTTCGCGCAGATCGGCGATTCGATGGTGGTCGGGACCGACAGCGGCGCCTACTCGTTCGACGCCGGCGGCAACGGTGTGCGCCGCGGCGATCTGCCGCCGAAGCCTGTGTTCGTGGCCTCGGCCGACGGCAAGATGTTGGCGTGCGACGAGGTGAGCGTGTATCAGTACGACGGCGCTGAGCGAGCGGCCTCGCCGGCAGCATCAAAGCCTGGGCGCTCAGGGCCGACGGCACCGCCGCCTTCGCGCTGCGCGATTCCGGATTCGCGTATCGCAAAGACAACAGGACGGTGATACGACGACCGAACACGCCGGTCTCGAACAACTTCGAGGATCTTACCTCCACGCCCGACGGCTCGGTATGGTGCGCGAGCAACGGCGGCGGGTTCTCGCGCCTGCGGGAGGAGACGTGGTCCGAGTTCAACACGCTGACGCTCCCCGCGCTGACCAACGAACGGGTATGGCATATCGGGCGCGGC
>CAZJYH010000312.1:3804-6003 GCA_964549365.1 uncultured Alphaproteobacteria bacterium | reverse complement strand
GACCCCGGAGCAGCGCTACGAGTTCATCTCGGATCTTTCGCAGCGTGATGTCGACATCGGTCCCGGCGACCGTCGGTTCCTCTTCTCGACCGGTCCGTTCAACATGGCCCCCGGCGACACCGCGCGCGTGGTGGTCGGCATCATGTTCGCGTACGGCAACGGCGATGTCCCGACCGGGCAGGAAGCCGATCGCCGGAACATCTACGCGATCGACACCTTCGCACAGAAGGTGTACGACGAGAACTTCAAGGCTCCGGAGCCGCCGGACCCGGCGCATGCGTCGTGGACGGCCCTGACCGGCGGCGTCAAGCTGTCGTGGGATGAGGCGTCCGAGCGTTCGCTCGACTTCCAGGAGCGCGGCCTCGACTTCGGCGGCTACACGATCAAGCGTGCCCGCCGCACGGTTGGGTTCCCGCTGGCCGATTCCACCGACGGCTGGAACCTCGGCTTCAAGACGATCGGCGGCTTCGTGCTCCCGCCGCTTCCGGACACCCTCACCCGCATGGTCGCGGCCCGCAGCAACGACCTCAGCGTGCTGGGCGCCTGGTGGCGTCTGCCGATGCTGGCCGACACGACGATCGGCATGAGGCTGACCTCCGCGAAGAAGTTCCGCGTCGACACGCTGAAGCGTCCGGGGCTTCCGGATCAGATCGTCGTCAGCAAGGACTCGATCGGGCTCTACTACTACGCGCAGTTCCCGTTTGATCCATACGACGATGTCAACAACGACTCCTCGATCTACAACGGCCGGAGCTTCCCGGGCTTCCCCGACAACAAGTTCAAGAACAAGGCGCTTCGTGACATCGTGCGCGATGCCATCGCCGACGTCATGGACAGCATCACCGACGGCCGCACGTTCATCGATATCGGTGACGACAACGGCGACGGGCAGATCCTCGACAACACGGCGGATCTGTCGCAGAACGAGCGACTGATCAACAACGTCGACTACTACTACCAGGTGCTCGCCTACGACGCGGGCAGCCGTGACGACGAGACGCCGTCGAAGTCGAACACCGGCATCGTCGGCCTGAATGAGGTGCGCGCAACGCCCGAGGCGACCGCGGCCGGCCCGTCGGTGGTGCCGAAGGTGATCAGCTCCGACGGCATGGGCGGCGTTCACAACTTCCGCTTCAACGTGCTGGACAACCAGCGTCTGCAGCAGTTGTTCGCCGGCGACACGATCGACTTCGTCTGGGAGCCGGTGAACCCCACCGTGTTCCTCGACAAGGCCGTGCGCGACGCCGGGAGCTATATCCCGCACTACTTCTACGTGGACCGCGTGACGGCGTACAGCCGCAAGAAGGGGGGCGTGCTCATGAGCTTCGCTGTTCCCTGGGGTGACTTCTCCGATCGCGCTCCGGATACGCTCCCGAAGGGGCTGCTCGACAGCGGTTTCGTGACGCGCAAGGGGGGCTTCAATGCCCGCAACGTCTCGGTGCCGTACAACCTGTCGTTCGATGCCGATCCGCTGCGTCCGCTCTACAGCACGGTTGGGCAGTACAAGAACACGTTCAACGTGGGCTTCGACTACTCGCTCATCCAGTACGGCGATTCGTTGCGGCCGGGTGTGTTCGGTGATACGACACTTCAGCGTTCGCCGTTCACCACCGCCTCACCGGGTGGCGGGAACACGAACCTCGGGATCGGCGAGGCGTCCTACGGACAGTTTGCCGGCATCGCGAACATCACGCCGTTGCTGCAGCAGATCCCGAGCATCGGCCAGCCTAAGCTTGAAGTGAGCTTCAGCGACGGAGGGACGGAGGACGTCGTCGTGACGGCCAACCGCGGCAAGCAGTACCGATTGACCCTCTCATACCTCAACATGAAGGTGCGCAACATCGCGACCTTCAAGCGTCAGGTCTATGATGCGAACGGTCAGCTGCAGGATGTGGAGGTAGCCTACAACTACGAGTTCCCGTACGATCCGTCGGGGCAGGTGAAGGCGGACACGACCAGCAGTTCGGTCGGCCTTGCACGTGTGATCGATCGTGGCAAGTGGGGAGCGTACGCGTACGGCTGGATGAATGCGGACAAGGCCGATTCGGCCACCCGTTACAGCCAGTTCAAGCGCGGTGGATTGTTCGTGGGCGTGCCCGCCTACAAGTCGTACATCGGTACGCCGGGCCGCTACTACACGGGCACCTACACGCTGCCGCTCGACGAGAGCGTCGGCAACATCACTTTCGGCGCGACCTT
>CAZJYH010000312.1:0-3794 GCA_964549365.1 uncultured Alphaproteobacteria bacterium | reverse complement strand
ACTCGAGCAGGTCGTCGCCGGCGAGAAGGAGAACCTCGCCCATCAAAACGAAAACTTGAAGGAGGTGCAGTACACGCCCGACCTCGCGGAACTCATCGGCACCGAGGTGAAGCTGATCCGCAAGTACAGCAACGCACGCGTCATGCCGGGCACCGACACCACGCTTCGCTTCACGCACTCGCTGGTGGTCAACGGCCAGGAAGTGTTCATCGACTACGCCGGCATGGGCTCCTCCGCGCCGCGCTACGTTCGGTCGAACATGCCGGCGACGCCGCCGTCGAAGGACTTCGCCGCTGGCGACAAGTTCACGGTGGACTTCACAGGCGGCACGATGGGCCTGCCGCAGCCGGGCGGGAAGATCTCCGTTGCGATTCCGTCGGTGAAGCCGGCGGTCGACCAGTACACGGATGATCTGCTCGATCAGGTGGGCATCGTTCCGAACCCGTACCTGGTGGCGCATATCGGCCAGGCGACGAACACGGACCGCCGTCTGTACTTCACCCGTCTTCCGGAGCGCTGCACGATTCAGCTCTACACGGAGAACGGCGAGCTGCTGCAGACGCTGGAGCATGACGTGAATGCGCCGGGGGGCGAGAACGGCCGCGTGGCCGTCGAGGTGTGGGATCTGTTGACCAAGGCCAACCGTCAGGCGCAGAGCCAGTTGATCATTGCGCGTATCACGACGCCGAACGGCGCCGAGACGATCAAGAAGGTCGCGATTGTTGTGGGCGGATTCCGCCTGAACAACCGATGATCGCGATCGAGCACGTTGGTTCATCCCCGGCGGCCCATCATCGATGGCCGTCGGGGAATGGATCCGACCCCATGATCGACGTATGCTTCGACACGTGATTAATCAAACTGGAGATAGAACAATGAGAAAGATATACGGGATCGGCATGGCGGTGATGCTCTCGTTCGGGGCATTCAGCGCCGGTGCGATCGCCCAGGACAGCCAGACCGAACAAGAGAAGGATTTCTCGAAGATCGGTGCCGGCATGGGAACGTTTTTGAACCTGCCGGTCGGCGCTCGGGCCACCGGCATGGGTGGTGGCTTCGTTGGCGTTGCCGACGATCCGACGGCGCTCTACTGGAACGCCGCCGGCATCACGCAGACCAAGGGTGTTGCCGCCGCCTACAGCTACACGTCGCTGTTCGCGGGCATGACACAGAACTTCGCGGGCGTTACGCTGCCGGTCGGTGAGTCGTACAAGCTCGGCTTGAGCGCCAACAGCTACGGCAGCGACGACATCGCGATCACTACCATGGAGCAGCAGGACGGGACCGGTGAGAAGTACAGCGTGCGCGATCTCGCGCTCGGCCTCTCGTTCGCCGGTCAGCTCACCGATCAGTTCTCGTTCGGTGTGACCGGGAAGTTCGTCAGCCTCGCCTTCGCCACGCAGAACGCAAACGGCGTTGCCTTCGACGTCGGAACGCTCTACAAGCCGGGGATCCTCGGCATGCGCATCGGCTTCGCGGTGCAGAACCTCTCGACGCCGCTGCAGTATCACGGCAACGGCCTGGTGCAGACCGGCGGCTTCGATCCGGTGACCGGGTATCAGAAGCCGGACGTCGAGTTGCAGGCCACCGAGGCCTCGCTGCCGCTGACGTTCCGCGCCGGCATCTCGTCCGACGTGATGGAAGGCGACGCCACGCAGAGCCTGTTGGTGGGAACGGAGTTCTCGACCGCTTCGGATCGCGGCGAGTATCTGTCGATCGGCGGCGAGTATGTGTGGAATAACTTGATATCGGCGCGCGCCGGCTACCAGATCGGCACGAACGAGGCGTTTGGTCTCAGCGGTGGCCTCGGCCTTCGCTATCAGACCGGAGGTTTCCTCGGGCAGATCGACTACGCTGTTCGTCCGCACAAGACGATGGGCCTGGTGAATCAGATCTCCGCGTCGATCTGGTTCAATTGATGCCGATGTGTCCATGCGGCTCGCGCCTCGGCGCGCTGCCGCGTGGTGCGTGACACTCTTCGCGGGCCCGATTGTCGTGGCAAGGCGTTTCTCCTTGCGCCGAATCGGGCCCGCGTTCTGTTTCCGGCGATGCAAACGGCGAGACTCGGCGTCGTGCTGTTGTATGACGTTCTTCATCGGCCGTGCGCGGCGGCGTCGGCAGGCATTACTCCAGCGGGATATCTTCTATGACCATTCAGCCCATCACTCGGCTTCCGGCAGTCGGCGCGTTGTTGGCGGCGGCCCTGGCTCCGGCGGCGATCGTTCATGCGCAGGGAACCCCGGATCGGCTTCAGGTGCTCTGCACCTACAATGCGTTCGCCTACACCGACTCGAGCGCGATCGTCGAGTTCGCGGTGCAGTTCCCCGATCGTTCGCTCACCTATCGAGCGTCGAAGAGCGGCGGGGAGATCGGTCGGCTCTATACCCGAATGATCTTTCGGGATCTGAGCGGGAAGGAACCAACCGCGTCGGAGTGGGAGACGGCGGTGCCGAAGCCCGCGCCGGATGCGCCTTCGCAGCAGGTTGTCAGCCAACAGGGCGTGGTCCTTGCGCCCGGCGTCTACAAGGTGCAGGTGTTCTCCGCGGATGCGTGGGAGCCCGCGCGAACGGATTCGCTGGAGCTGACGGTGACCGTTCCGTTGTTCGATCCGCGCCGTGTGCAGTTGAGCGATCTCGAGATCGCCCGCGATCTGTATCCGTCCGACGAAGTCGCCAATCCGTTCGTGAAGAACGGCTACTATGTGCTCCCCGATGTGAGCGCGGTGATCACAGCACCATTCCTGGTGCTGAACACCTACCTGGAGATCTACCATACCGATCGCGTGGCAACCTCCGAGTTCAATATCCTGTACCGCCTCGCCAACGACCGAAAGCAGGTGTTCTACGAGCGGCTGGTATCGGTCAAGCGCACGGGCGCCAAGTCCGTGCTCGACGTGCAGACGATCCCGCTCGACTCGTTGCCGAGCGGCACGTACCACATCGCCGCTCGCGTGTACAACGGACTTGCGCGCTTCGCCACGGATTCGGCCATGGTCTATCGCCCGTTCCATCTTATCAACCCCGAGATCGACAGCGCGATGAAACCGCTGGCCGGTCGCCCGCTCCGCGAGGGGATGACGATCGACACCGTTGCCGACCCGATGTTCGCCGGTCTGCATGAGAACGAGCTGGACGAGGAGTACGCCAAGGTGCGGTATGTTGCCACCGAACAGGAGAAGGACTTGTGGGGGAGCATGAAGGGAACCGGGCCGAAGTCGCGATTCCTGACGTTGTTCTGGGCGCGCCGTGATCAAACGCCGTCGACTCCGGAGAACGAGGAGCGCACAAGCTACTACAAGCGGCTCGCG
This sequence comes from uncultured Alphaproteobacteria bacterium, assembly GCA_964549365.1. Lineage (GTDB taxonomy): Bacteria > Bacteroidota > Ignavibacteria > OLB7 > OLB7 > JAFDZV01. The sequence continues at coordinate 487 of CAZJYH010000312.1, read as the reverse complement.
GAGGCGCGCGCTCTCTATTCCTCGCCGATGTCGCCGAAGGGATGGGACAGCGATCGCGGCCGTATTCTGCTGCAATACGGCAAACCGGACAATGTCGAACGGCATTTTCAGGACTTCAACCGCAAGCCGTACGAGGTCTGGTCGTACAACGCGCTGAGCTACGATTTCGTCTTTGTCGATCGCACACAGACCGGGTTCTACAAGCTGGTGCACTCGACGGCCCCCTCCGAGGTGCACTACGAAAACTGGGAGCGAGACTTCACGCCTCTCAACAAGAACTGGAAGGATAACTGATCGCGAGCTCCGGCGCCGTGCCCGTGAATGGTGGTCGGCGCTGTCCGTGCCGGCGTGACTCATCCGGCGGCCGGCCGGGGCTCCGTGCCGGTTCCGGCTCTGGACACACCGGCGTCAATGCCATCGATCCTTCCGCTATTCAGGTACTCCACTGGCTGACCGCATCGCTGCTCTCGTCTGGCATCTCTTGTTC
>CAZJYH010000311.1:3229-6017 GCA_964549365.1 uncultured Alphaproteobacteria bacterium | reverse complement strand
CTTGACGAAGAACGTGTCCTGCATGTCGCGCGCCGGATGATCGGGGGCAAAGTTGAGCGCCCCGAAGTTGTGGTAGTCGTCCTCGACGATCGGTCCGGTGGCGATCGCGAAGCCCATGCGCACGAAGATCTCCTCCATGCGTGCCTGCGCGCGGCGGATGGGGTGCTCGTGGCCATGATACAGCGCGCGACCGGGGAGTGTGACGTCGGGGCCGGTTGCTGTTGCGGCCGCGCCGTTGAACCGCGCCTGCATGGCGTCGAACGCAGCCTCCGCGGCGGCCCGCAGTTCGTTCAGCGCCTGGCCCACCTCGCGCTTGGCCTCCTTCGGCACCTCGCGCATGCGGTCGAACAGGCCCGCGATGGTCCCCTTGCGCACCAGATGCTTCAGGCGGAAGCCCTCGGCATCGGCGGCGGCGGCGGCCCGCTGTGCATCCTGGTCGATCGTTGCGCGGAGTGCTGTGATCTCGTCGAGCATGTGCGTGAAGAGTTCTGTTCGATTGCTGGAATCGCCTGCCCGGGGATCGGACAGGGTGTGGACAGAAAATACAAATCCCCTCCTCGCACGCGAAGAGGGGATGAACGATCTGAACGAATGATCGCGCGATCAGCTCCTCGCGTGTTCCACGATCATCGTAAACACTTCCGGCTCGTGCATCGCGATCTCGGCCAGCACCTTGCGGTTGATGCCGAGGTTCTTCTTGTTCAGCGCATCCATCAAACGGCTGTACGTGATGCCGTTCAGGCGCGCGGCAGCGTTGATACGCACAATCCAGAGGCGGCGATAGTTTCGCTTCTTCAGGCGGCGGTCGCGATACGCGTGCGTCAGACCCTTCTCGATGTGGTTCTTGGCCACGGTCCAGACGTTATGCCGCGCACCCCAGTAGCCCTTGGCTAACTTTAATGTGCGCCGGCGCCGTTCGCGTGAGGCGACCTTGTTCTTTGAACGAGGCATGATTCTCCTTTACAGATTTTACGTTGGTTCATGCGCAGGCGCGTATCTGTGCGGCCTGATGCCGTCGCCCACCACCTTGGCAGGGCACGTCGCCGTGCGCGGGGAACAATGTGCGGAAACCGGGCGCGTGCGTCGGGATTACATCCCCAGCATGCGCTTGATGCGGGACTCGTCGGCGGGTCCCACGACGTCGGCCTTGCGAAGCTGGCGCAGACGCTTCGGCGCCTTCTTCGTAAGGATGTGACTGCGATTCGATTTTTCGTGCTTCAGATGGCCACTGGCCGTCACCTTGAATCGCTTCGCAGCCGACTTCACAGTCTTAAACTTCGGCATGAAAAGCTCCTGATAGCTGACTGAATGATAGATACTGAGGTCTAGAATCGAACAAAAAGCCGATCGCGTTCGGTCCCCGTCGTCGAGGCGCCGCCTGCAACCGGCATCGTCACGAAACGTGTTTAGCTGACAACCTTCTTCTTTTTGCTGTCGGGGGCGAGGATCGTGGACATGTTGCGGCCGTCCATACGGATCGCCTGGTCCACTTTGGCCTCGTCCGCCAGCTTCTCGATGATCCCTTCGAGCAGCGAACGCCCGATGTCCTGGTGCGACATCTCGCGGCCGCGGAAGACGACGGTGAACTTCACCTTGTGCCCCTCGTTGAGGAACTCACGCGCATGGCGCGTCTTGAAATCCACATCGTGGTCGTCGGTGCGAGGATGCAGACGCACTTCCTTCAGCTGCTGCTGATGGAGGTTCTTGCGCTGGGTCTTGTCGCGCTTCTGCTGCTCGTACTTGAACTTCCCGAAATCGATGATCTTGCAGACCGGCGGGTTTGCCTGTGGGGCGATCTCCACCAGGTCGAGCTCGCGATCCATGGCGATCTGAAGCGCCTCACGGGCGCTCATCAGACCAAGCTGCTCGCCGGCCTCATCCACCACGCGAACGCGCGGCGCTCTGATCTCGCGATTGACCCGCGGACCACTGTTCCGCGAGTTGTTACCCTGTTGCTGATTTCTGAGTATGGCTCTAACTCCCAGATGTGTTCATAAACGTTGCTAACGAGCCCACTTCTGCACGCAAAGCCCGTAAAAATACGCACGGGTCCCCTTCCGAACAAAACAATTCCCCAAATTAGCGGCCTAAATCTCCCTTCCCGCCGCCGGCTCGTCCGGGTCTTCCCGTCGCGACGGCACATTCCATCAGCATATGCCGGGCATCTCACACGCCTTGACGCTCTCAGCTCCCGCCAAGATCAACCTCGGCCTCGAGGTCGTCCGCAGGCGGGCCGATGGATTTCACGATATCAACACCGTGTTCGTGGGGCTCGATCTCGCCGACACAATCAGGCTGGAGACTCGTACGGATGACGCAATTTCGCTCGAAATCGACGGAGACTGGCCTTTGGAGCCGGATGGGACGAACCTCTGCGTGCGCGCCGCGGAGCTGCTGCGCGATCGGGCCGTGCACCCCATTCCGGGGCTGCACATCGCGTTGACGAAGCGCATCCCGATGGGGGCCGGCCTCGGCGGCGGAAGCTCCGACGCGGCGGCGGTGTTGCTCGGTGCCGCGCGCCTATGGGGGATGCGGGCGACCTCCGATCTGGCGCTGCACCTGGGGAGCGACGTCCCGTTCTTTCTGGATCCGCGCCCGAGCGTGGCCACATCGCGCGGGGAGGAGCTCGAGCCGCTCGGCCTGCCGATTCCGTTCACGGTGCTGCTCGTCAATCCGGGCATCCATATCGCCACGCCGTGGGCCTACCGGCAGGTGGGGCGCACAGGTGAACGCGCGCCGAGCGATCTGCGCGGCATCCTGAGCGAGGGGATCACGAACCCGGCCGTTC
>CAZJYH010000311.1:0-3219 GCA_964549365.1 uncultured Alphaproteobacteria bacterium | reverse complement strand
GCTGAGCTCATGGAGTTGGGCTTCACGCGAGCGCGGCTGGTCAACGACTTCGAGCCGGCGGCCTTCGCGGCGCATCCGGTGCTGCCTGCGATCAAGGAACGGATCTACGGAATGGGGGCGGTCTTTGCGCTCATGTCCGGGAGCGGATCAACGATGTTCGGCCTCTTCGACGATCGCGAACGGGCGATTCGCGCACAATCGGCGTTCCCGGAGCATTGGTCCGTGGTCGTCGATCCGATCACGGACGACTCGATCGACTCGATCGACGCGGCCGAAGCGTAAGCAGTCGGAGCGCAGGCGGCCGGTGCGTAAGCGGCCGGTCCGGTCAGTCGTCGATCACAACGCCCGGAAACTTGTAACCCAGCGGCCGCGCCCGGTACGGCCGAGGCGTTGGAATGCCCACTTTTACCGGGATTCCGCTGATTGGAATTCGGTACTGCACCACCAGCCTCGGGTCGACGATGCCGACGTCCACGCGTTCGCGCAGGCGCTTTCGTGCCGGCAGCACCAGACGGGGGGCGAGCGATGCGTCGTCCCAGCGGCCCGTTCTCACCGCATCGAGCCGCTGCTTGAGAACGGCCTTGTCGATTCCGTATATTGGCGTCGTACCGGCGATCGAACTGTCGGCGAACGCGAGAACGCGCGCCGGAGATCCCGAGTGAACGAATACCACCGTACCCGTACCGATTACGCCGAACAGCCGGGCGCCCGTTTCGTTGCTGATGCGCACGCATCCGTGCGATGAGGCTCGCCTGCCGAGGAACTTGTAGTAGGAATGGCCGTCGAGCCCGTGCATGCCGATGCCGCCGTCGAAGCCCATCCAGTAGTTCAAGTACACTTGAAACTCCTCGGAGAGCGTCTTCTTGGCCTTGGATTGCACCGTGAAGATCCCGGGGCGTGTCGCGATCCCGTCCTTGATGGCGGGATTGCCGGTGGAACAGGTGTAGGCGTCGACACGGCCGCTGCGGAAATGATGGTAGATCATCTGGCGGTCGAGCCGGATCTCCAGATAGCTCGTATCGTAGAGAAACAGCGTATCGCGCAGCAACCCGAACGAGGGGAGCACGCCCGCGGTGCGCAGATGATGACCGGTTGATTCCTGCGCGGCGGCGCCGAGTGCGTGCCCGAGGAGGCACGCCGCGGCCGCCACGGCGAGGCGATATGTGAGCGGAATCTTGGACATGAACGGGGCGTCCCGGAATGGGACGGTGCAAACTTACGAAAACGCGTGCCGTTGTGGCCGGCGGACGCCGACATGAGGCAAAGCGGCGGCGTGACGGCGTCGCTATCGCGCGAGTCATTCAGGAAACGGCCTTGTGACGTCCGAGCGCAGCGGAACGGTATCATTCCAGGGCCTCCGGCGTGAAAGATCGACGGGACGGTCTGTCACGCAACGTGATAGGATTTCACGGTAGAGCTTGAGAATGATGATAAAGTGTTGCAGGAGTTAAAGTTTTTATTGAAGTTTGGGAACTCTTTAAGCTCGGAGCTTAGATAGTACCCTGAAAACGATGATGACGGAGGTTATGGGGGGTGAACGCACGAGACGGAATGTTTCGTGAAAATTTCAACTTTTCAGGGAGAGTCACGTCAAGAGGATTACAAGCCGTTCATAAACGGGTGGCTTGGAGATTCCGGTTCGAGGTTAACATATGAATCAGTCCCTCGCTGATTGCAAAAGTGAATGTGGCACGCGATTGGAGTTGCATTCTGATTACAGAATCGTAACTCTTGTCAAGGAACAGACGAACCGGTCCAGAAGATGTGTGAGGTACTGCCATGAACTACACGTATAGGTATCCGACAAAGGTTCGGAGCATCAACGGTCGGCGATATGGACATATCCATATCCCCGAGGAGCATCTGAACCAGACGCACAACGAGCTTCTCGACAGGCTCGACGTACCGGAGAAGACGATCGCCGTACAGGTGGAGATCAACGCACCGACCGAGAAGGTGTGGGAGATCGCCGCCGGGAGCGTCGCGACGTTCTTCTCCCATCATCCCATTTTTGCCGGCCTGACGCATCTCAACGAACTTGGGGCGCAGGAGGGCGGCAGGTATGTGATCCACCGGACGATCAACAGCTGCATCTTTGATCGTATCGGCGAGGTGCTGATCAACATTCCGGGAAGTCAGTTCACCGTGAGCGACGTCGAGATCGCCGACGCAAGCGTCAGCGGGTTCTTCCCGTCGCTCTACACGGTGAAGCTCGATCAGCATCCGGATGACCCGAACAAAACGATCGCGCTCCTCTCCTACACGATGTTGGGCGTCGCTCATCCGTGGGCCCTCGGGGTGCTGGCCTATCAGGCCAACGGCATCAAGTACCACGCCGAGCACGAGCACGAGAGCAGCGAGGAATAGCCGAAGATTTCATAGAGACCGTGCGTCACTGGAACCGGAAGCCCGGAGTATCTGCCACTCCGGGCTTCTGTGCGTTCTGACCGACGGGAATCTTCGTGTTGCGCGTTACGTTCTATTATGCCGAAGTCGGCCGCGCTTCCCTATGTTACGGGGTGCGCACCGTGCCCCACACATCGGCACGATGCATTCGTACAGAAACTCCCTCGAAGTCAGCGATGGACATCCCCGTGAACAACCCGAACACTTCCTCGATCACCGACGATGACGTACGGCGCGCCCTGTCGACGATCATCGATCCCGACCTCCGCCGTGATATCGTGGCGCTGGGCTTCGTCAAGCAGATCGATATCGACGGCTCCTCGGTACGTGTGAACATCCAGCTGACCACGCCCGCCTGTCCGGTGAAGGATCAGATGAAGGCGGCCGCCGAGAGCGCGCTTCGCGGCATCGGCGCGACGGACGTTCGAGTGGAGATGACCGCGCAGGTGACCGGCGCGGTCGGTGCCCGCGCGAACACGGTGATGCCGCGCGTGAAGAACACGATCGCCGTCGCGTCAGGCAAGGGGGGCGTCGGCAAGTCCACCGTTGCGGCCAACCTGGCGGTGTCGCTTGCGTTGGATGGGAGCCGTGTGGGCCTCATCGACGCCGACATCTACGGCCCCTCGATGCCGCTGATGTTCGGGCTGGCGAACCAGCGGCCGATGATGTTCCAGAACGCGGAGGGGGAGCGCCGCCTGGTGCCGCTGCTGGCGCACGGTGTGAAGATTATGTCGATCGGATTCCTGATCGATCCCGACCAGGCCGTGATCTGGCGCGGACCGATGGCCTCCGGCGCCCTGAAGCAGTTCATGG